>JARRPX010000002.1 GCA_037382465.1 Anaerolineales bacterium
GCAACCTGGAGGGCCATGTGTGCGTTCTGCTCCACGAGAAGGATGGTCCTGCCCTCCCGGTTGATCTCTTGAATGGTGTCGAAAATGCTTTCGACGAGCACAGGCGCCAGGCCCATGGAGGGTTCATCCAGCAGCATCAGGCGGGGATGCGCCATCAGGGCTCGACCAGTGGCAAGCATTTGCTGTTCGCCGCCGCTCAGCGTTCCCGCGACTTGATGCTCTCTTTCTTTGAGCCGGGGGAACAAGGTGAAAACGCGCTCTAGGTCTTCCGCAATACCGTCGGCGTCGGTTCGATGGTATGCGCCCATGTCCAGGTTTTCGAATACCGTGAGCCGCGAGAAGATGCGCCGGCCTTCTGGTACCAGGGCGATGCCCTTGTAGACGATTTGGTGCATCTTGAAGGGGATCAAATCTTCACCATCGAAGAGGATAGTGCCGCTGCGGGGCTTGAGAACACCGCTGATCGTTCGCAGCGTGGTCGTTTTACCTGCGCCGTTCGTGCCGATCAAGGTCACGATCTCGCCTTCATCAACGTCGATCGAAATCCCTTTCAGGGCGTGGATGTTGCCGTAATAACTGTGAACATCTCGAAGTTCGAGCAAAGACATCAAATTGGCTCCTGGAAAGCTATGTGGCAGGATATGTCGCAATGCCGGACGCGGCGCCGCGCCCAAGATACGCTTCGATCACCCTGGGATTGTTTTGAATGTCTTTCGGCGTTCCTTCGGCGATTTTTTGGCCGTAATCCAAGACCGTGATCCTTTCGGAAATTCCCATAACGACGCGCATGTCGTGTTCGATCAGAATGATGGTGATGCCCAATTCGTCGCGCAATTGCTGGATGAAGTGCATCGTTTCGGCGCTTTCGCGGATGTTCATGCCCGCGGTCGGTTCATCCAGGAGCAGCAGTTCGGGTTTGCTGGCCAAGGCGCGTGCGATCTCCAAACGCCGTTGATCGCCGTAGGGAAAATTCTTCGCCAGGTCGTCCGATTGTAGTGGAATACCGACGAATTCCAGCAAACGAACGGCTTCCATATGTGCCCGGCGTTCCTCATCGCGTGTGAATTTTGTGCGCAGTAGTGAGCCAAAATACGTCGAACGCAGGTGAGGTTCCATCCCGACCAAGATGTTTTCCACGCCCGTCATGTTGGAAAAGAGACGGATGTTTTGATAGGTGCGAGCGATTCCGATACGGGTGATGCGATCCGGCGAACGATCGTTGAGCAGGGTTCCTTTGAAAAGGATCTCTCCACCGTCGATGCTGTAGAAACCCGTGATGCAATTGAAGACGGTGGTCTTCCCGGCGCCGTTGGGACCGATGATGCTGACGATCGAGCCTCGATCGCATTGAAAATCAAAATCGTTGACCGCGCCCAGTCCACCAAATCGTTTATGTAAGCCGTGTATCTCGAAAAAGGAATCCATGGTCGTCCCATTCATTCCGAGGATGTGGGTGTTTCGGCTATGCCTTCGCTGCGCAGTTCACGCTGCCGGCGTGCAGAGGGCAGCAATCCCTCCGGACGCAGGATCATCATCACGACCAGGAGAGCGCCAAATGCCACGATGCGGTATTCGTTCACGCTGCGCAGAATCTCCGGTAGACCGATGAGCGCGATCGAACCGAGGATCACACCTTCGATACTGCCAAGCCCGCCGATGATGATCAGCGAAAGCACGTCGATGGAAACGAGGAGTGTGAAATTGTCCGGGAAGATATTGACCTGTCTGGAAGCGTACAGTGCGCCCGCTGCCGCGGCGAAGGCTGCACCGGTGGCGAAAGCGAGCAGCTTGATCGCAACGATGTTGAGGCCCATCGCCTGGGCGACGTCCTCGTCCTCGCGCAGTGCGATCCAGGATCTCCCCAAACGCGAATCCCGCAGACGGATGGTGACAAAGGCTACGATGCCGCTGAATATCATGCCGAGGTAAAAGATGCCCTTCGGGTTGCCCAGGTCTACGCCGAAGACGATCGGGGCCGGAATGTTGAGTACGCCGCCCGGTCCTCCCGTATAGACTCGAAGGTTCAAGAAGAGCAGCCGGATGATTTCGCCGAAACCCAGGGTTACGATGGCGAGATAATCGCCGCGCATGCGTAGTACGGGAATGCCGAGCATAACGCCGGTGATGACGCCGGCGATGATTGCGATCGGCAAGCCGCTCCAAAATGTGACGCCGCCGAATGCCGGCAGGTTGACGAGAACGTAGGATTCAGGGGCGGAGAGCAGTCCGAAGGTGTAGGCGCCGATGCCGAAGAATGCGACGTATCCAAGATCGAGCAAGCCCGCATATCCTACGACGATGTTCAAACCCAAACCCATGACGACGAAGATCACGACAGCGCTGAGCACGGCGTTCTGGAAGAGGTCGGTGAGCTGCGGCAAGACGACCATCAATGCCAGCATGAGCAGCGCAACGATTTTGCGTTCGATGCCCGGCCGTGTATCGCGAAAGGCAAACAGCGCCGCAGAAATAAAGAGAAACACGAAAAGCAATCCAAGGATGTTCTCGTCCGCGCCGCCCAGCTGTACCCCTTCCACTTTCAGCAGCATGAATAAGGCGAAGAAAAGCAGAGGCAAGGTCAAAACGGCATAATGCCCAACGGAGGAACCGGTAAGGCGCTGGACTCTTCCACCGCTGCTTTCCGTGAAAAGCAGCGTCGCACTGCCGCCTATGAACCCGGCGAGGGTGAAGATCAGGCCGATTTTGATCAAACCCGGCCAGATGTTCGCGCCGTCGAGCACTTGCGTTTTACTCAATCCCGTGAGGGCACCCGTATTTTCGGGAAGGATTTGAGCAAAAACCTGGTTAACCCGGACGCCGTCGGCTTGCAAGCTGGCAAAGAAGTAGGTGACAAACATCAATCCAACACCGCTGATGGCGCCGATCAATAAGCCGTTGACTATTGTGCTTGAACGCGTACGAGTCTGCCCAGGACGATTGCGTAAGAAAAGCAGTGAAAACAATCCAATCAGAAAGGCGAAGATAACCGTGACCGAATTCCCGGATGTAAGCGGTAAACCGAGCAGGTCGAGATAGAGAATGATGCCAAAGGTTATTAGACCGAAGCGAATACCGTCTTTATGTCTCATGGATTACGCCTTTTCCTCAGCCAGGACTTCACCGAGCAAGCCCATCGGGCGGAAGATCAGTACGAGAACGAGGATCGAGAATGCGATCAGGTCTTTATATTCCGTAGGCAGCCCCAGCGCGCTGGGACCCAATGCTTCGAACACGCCGAGCAGCACCGCACCGAGCATAGCGCCCGGGATGTTGCCAATGCCGCCGAGGACGGCAGCGGTGAATGCCTTGAGCCCCGGGATGAAACCTGTATTGAAGCGCATGACCGTGTTGTGTAATCCGAACATGACCCCACCGGCGCCGGCTAGTGCCGATCCGAGCGCGAACGTGAAGGCGATGACGCTGTCGACATTGATGCCCATCAGCGCAGCAGTTTCCTTGTCCTCGGCGACGGCGCGCATGGCGCGGCCCATTTTACTGCGCTGAACGATGATAAAAAGGCCGATCATCATCAGGATGGAAATCACGAGGATAAAGACGCCCGTACGTGTGACGAATATTCCCGTGTCCCCGATAGACCAGCCGCCGGCGATGATATCCGGCTTGCGGTAATTGTGTGGTGTCACGCCGAAAATTCGCAGTGCGGAATACTGCAGGAAGAACGAAGCGCCGATGGCGCTGATGAGCGGCACCAGGCGGGGTGCAGTCCGCAGCGGCCGATAGGCGATGCGCTCCAAGGTGATTCCGATGAGTATCGAGGCGATCATGCCGGCAATGATGACCAGCAGGATTGCGAGCGCGGCTACGATGGGTGATCCCTTCGTCCAGCCAAGCGTGGTGAACAACTGCAGCGTGAAGAAACCGGCGAATCCGCCGATCATCATTACTTCGCCGTGGGCGAAGTTGATCATGAACAGGATCCCGTAAACCAGCGTGTAGCCAAGGGCGACGAGCGCGTACACCCCGCCGAGGATCAGTCCGTTGATGATCTGAAAAGCCCAATATTGCGGCGTGTAGGCGGTCTCCTGAGCGACGACGAGGATGCGCCAGATCAGCAGGATCGAGACAAGGATGCCGAATGCGGTGATCAGGATTCTGCTCTGCGTTCTTCGGTTGATCGCGCCCAGCGTTTTTTTCGTCGACGCCTGTTTAGCGTTTTTCTTCATGGACGATGACCAATCATGTTGACAGGGTGTGGATGGAGATATCCGATTTTCTGAACGTTCATGGTGATAAGACTGGGGTAGTTTCCACTACCCCAGTCTTGGTTTCGATTAATGTGAGACGGCTTTACTCGAACCCAAAGCCAGAGATTTGGGTCCAGGCGCCATCCTGAACTTCGAATATCTGGATACCACCGGCGCCGCAATCACCGATCCCGTTGCAGGTCATCACGCCGGCCAATCCTTGCAGGCCGGAGGTGTTGCGAACGGCATGAATGACCGCCTCGCGCTCGATGATCAGGTAACCTTCGCCTGCGTCATCCGTCATGGCGACGCTCTTGATCGCTTCGGCGATGAGGTTGACCGCGTCGTATGCCTGGGCGTGGAAAGGACCGAGGTCATCCGGGGCGACGCCGAATTTCTCCATGTACTTGGAGTCGAATTCAGCATTGGCATCCACGAGTTCGTCACCAGCCACGAAGCTGGCGTATGCGCCTTCGGCGGCATCCCCGGCGGTGTCGAGGTACTGCTTGGTATAGGTGCCGTCGTCGCTGAAGAAGATCGCGTTGTCGAGGCCGACTTCATCCATCTGGATGGTGATCAAACCGGCTTCCGTGGAGTAACCGCCGAAGAAGATCAACTCGGGGTTGTTCGGTGCAATCTGGGTGAGTACCGCACGGAAATCCGTGTCGCCGACCTGCACGCCCTGGATGTCCGTCACTTCGGCTCCGAGCAGCGCCAATGAATCCTGGATCAGCTCGACCAGGCCGAGGCCGTAGTCCGAGTTGTCGTGCATGAGTGCAACTTTGGTAACGCCGAGTTCGTTGACGATGTACTCGGCATCCACGTCGGCTTGCAGTTTGTCGCTCAGGGCAACACGGTTGCAGATGTCGCAGCCTTCACTCGTGACCGCCGGGTTGGTGGAGCTGGCGGAAACGAAGGGGATGCGCGCTTCCTCGAAGATCGGGATCAGGGCCAGGGTCTCGCCCGTGCACATACCGCCTTGCACGGCCACGATCGAAGGATCGGCGGCGAATTTGTTGCCGACGACAGTGCCGGCATCGCCATCACAGGCGCCGTCCTCTGTTACGAGTTCCCACTCATGGCCCTCGAAACCACCCGCAGCGTTGAGGTCGTCCACGGCCAATTCGGCAGCTTGTTGAATGTCGAGGCCTGGATCCGGAAGCGGGCCGGTGAGGCCGGTGGATTGGCCGATGCGGATCGGATCACCCGGCGCAATGACGACGTATCCGGATTGGACGAGTTCGTCTGCCGTCATGCCCATGGCGATTACGTCGCCACCTGCTGGCATGGGTTCTTGTACTGCTTCTTCCGGTGTGGCTGAAGGCTCAACAGCGACGGGCGCGGCCGTTTCCGTGACCTTGGCGCATGATGTAAACAGCAAGCTGGCAATTAATAAGAAAACAAGCGGCGTAAGACGTTTCATGGTAGCTCTCTCCTCCTCCACTCAAATTGACTTTGTTCGTAATAAGTCGTTAGCGATGGTTATGTACGGTAGTGCGTTTGATTTACGGCGCAGATTCCTCCTTTCGAACTTCGTATCGGTGCAATAGGGTAATCTGGAAATTAAAATTTGGTTGAAAAGGATTGTCAAGGATAATTCCCCGTTGGAAACAACGAACACCTCCCGGCAGGGAGGTGTCCCACGCGACCTTAAACGTTCGTTTCGCGCACCGCCCTGGACACCGGAAAGGGTCTTATGATCCGTCGATGTGCCAAGTCAAGATGGCAGTCCAAACGAGAAAATCTTCCAACAGCGCTCCGTCGATAATTCCCAAAATTACCAGAAATATATAGCTAATAATCTATCATAGCTTTGATGGATGTCAATAATCAGTGTGTGGACGGGCAAATCCGGATGGATGAAAAAGAGAGCGGGTGATGGGATTCGAACCCACGAATGGTAGCTTGGGAAGCTACTGCCTTACCACTTGGCGACACCCGCGTCTTCGCTGCGGATTATAGAAGTCGTGAAGGGGGTTGTCAAGCAAGATGGCGCCGCAAGCGGTCGAGCGCCACGCTCGCCGCCCAACGCGCAGCGTATGCGGGAGGGCCGCCGTACGTTCGGTTCAGGGTTTCGTTTCCCACCGGCGAGTTGATCAGGATAGTGCTGATATGCCGCGCGCCTTCCGCGGTCAAACGCAAGCCCATACCGAGCCGAGCTTTTTGTGAATGCTGTAAACGAACGAGCGCGGAGGACAGTTCCTCGAAATCTTCGACCTGGGTCAGTACCTGGCCGCAAATGTATGGCTCCTCCAGGGGTGACAAAGCAGCGGAAAGCGCGCCGTTCGTGCCACACTCGACGGTCACGAGCTGAAGCTGGTATGCGGCGACCCGGGCCAGCGTGGCGGCTTCCAGGGTGTGGCCGTCGGTGCCATAAACATGTTCGCCCAAACGCTCCCGGATCGTGGCTTCGAATCTGCGGATCAACTCGTCTGCCTGTTCGACTGTCTTGGCCTTCGCCGTGATGCGAACGTCGACGCGGCCTGGATGCGCGGCAAGGCCGACGGTCGGGTTGCTGAATTTTTCCAGATCCTGGAGGCGGGTGTCTACGGCGGATTCTCCCAGACCCGAAGTGTGGAGGATGCGGGTTTTGATCAGGCTCTGCGGGTTGAATTTCTCACGCAGATATGGAATGGCATAATTTTCCAATCCGTGTTCCATCTCGGCCGGTACGCCTTGAAGTGCAAATACGACCGACGTGGCGCTTTCGATCAAAAATCCCGGTGCTGTTCCGATCGGGTTGTCGATGGCGATTGCACCGCGTGGAAGTTGTGCCTGGCGGCGGTTGTTTTCGGTGGGTTGGCGTCCGAAGCGAGCGAATCGCTCCAGGATTTGCTGCCATAATTCGGGGCGAAATTCGAGCGTCCGATCGAGCGCCAGAGAAATGCCTTCCCGTGTAACGTCGTCGATCGTCGGGCCCAGGCCTCCCGTGGTGATGACGACTTGCGCACGCCGGAGACTCTCGCGGACGACCTCGGCGATCCTTTCCTTGTTGTCACCGACGCTGATTGTACGGAAAACGTTGATGCCAACCTCACGCAGCGCTTGTGCGATGGTGTGCGTGTTGGTATCGACGATTTCACCCAGGAGCAGCTCGGTGCCGATCGAGATAATCTCTGCTTGCATGTTCCCCACTTTGAAAACGTACTGCCCTCCAGCGTATAGGCCTGGCCCCTATACTTATTATAGCCACAAGAATCGGTTTGCGGCCCATGAATCCAGTACAATGGTATCGCTTTGGCAATTTAACGGGAGTTCATCTAGCTATGCGGTCACACGAATTGGGCGAACGGGGTGAAGCTGCTGCGGCGGAATTTCTCCAGTCGGCAGGTCTGGCTATTTTGGATCGTAACTGGCACTGCGAAGCGGGAGAACTCGACATCGTGGCTTTGGACGGCGAAATCATCGTCATTGTGGAAGTACGCACGCGCAGCTCCGATGCATATGGTACGCCTGAGGAGAGCCTGACCCCACGGAAATGCCGGCACCTGCGGAATGCAGCCCTCGCATACCTGCAAGAAAAGGATCGGCTCGATGCCGTTTGGCGGATCGACGTCGTCGCCATCGACGCGGATCGGCGTGGGGACGTGCAGCGGATCGAACACTACGTAAATGCCATCGAGGGGGAGCGTGAATCATGAATCCGGAAAACAAGGTCGTGGCGATCTTTGGGCCTACGGCCGTCGGCAAGACCGAAGCCGCGATACTCGCGGCCGAGAAAGTGGATGCGGAAATCGTGTCTGTCGATTCACGCCAAATCTATCGGGGTATGGACATCGGTACGGCAAAGCCGACGGCCGAACAGCGAGCGCGCATACCGCACCACCTGATCGACGTGGCCGACCCCGAGCATCCCTGGTCGCTGGTCGATTTCAACAGAGCCGCTTTGGCCGCCATCGATGCGATCCACGCGCACCGGCGTCTGCCGCTGCTCGTGGGCGGAACGGGACAGTACTTTGCCGCCATCTTGGAGGGCTGGCAGCCGCCGTTAAATGAATCCGATCTCGAGTTGCGTCGTGAGTTGGAGGCGTATGCAGCGGAACATGGATCCCGTGCGCTGCATGAGAAGCTGCGGAAAATCGATCCACTTTCAGCGCAGCGCATCGATCACCGCAACGTGCGCCGCGTGGTGCGCGCCATCGAAATCTGTCACATCAGCGGCAGGCCGGCGAGCAGCTTGCGCCGCAAAGAGCCGCCGCCGTTCGACGTGCTGCGAATCGGGTTGACGATGCCGCGCAAGAAACTGTACGCCCGAATCGACGAGCGTATAGAAGCGATGATTGCGCAGGGTTTCGTCCAGGAAGTGGAAAAACTCTTTGCGAAGGGACTGCGTCCGGAGAATTCGGCCATGTCTGCCATCGGTTACCGGCAAATCGGGGAGTATTTACAGGGGAAGACGACTCTGGAGCAGGCCGTCCTCCAAATCCGCCGTCTGACGAGACAATTCGTGCGCAGACAGGCGAACTGGTTCAAAGCCGACGATCCGCAGATTCATTGGATCGACGCAGGACCGGATGCAGGGGCCGAGATCGTTACGCTCATCAAACGCTGGTGCACGGAGGACGACTAGAGGTTATTGAGTATCAAAAACAGGAGCGCGGAAATGGCCGCCGTGCTGGGGATGGTAAGCAGCCAGGCCGTCAACATTTCACCCAACACCTGCCAGCGGACCATGTTTGCACGGTGACCGGCGCCGACTCCGACGATGGCGGAGCTCATGACTTGAGTCGTGCTGACCGGGCCTCCGAAAATGGCTGCGCCAAAAATGACCGCAGATCCCGCGACCTGCGATGAAAATGCGTGAACGGGCCGAATACGGAAGATTTTTCCTCCCAGCGTGCGGATCAGCCGCCAGCCTCCGATTGCGGTTCCCAGAGCGATCGAGCTTGCGCTTATCGTGATGACCCAGAGCGGCACCTTGAAAGTTGCGATTTTACTCATGAGCACGAGACCCAGGGTAATCACGCCCATGGTTTTCTGCGCATCGTTTGCGCCGTGGCTCAGACCCAGCCCGATCAGAGTCAACACCTGCATGCGCCGGAAAAGGATGTTGACCTTCGGTGTCGCTTTACGGAACAGCCAGAGAATGATACGGATGATGATGAAGCCGACGATCATGCCCAGCAGGGGGGAAATCAGCAGTGTAAGGACGATTTTGAGCAAACCGCCGAGTCGTACGACCTCCAGGCCGCTGCCCATGATGGCAGCACCCAGAAGGCCGCCGATCAACGCGTGCGATGAGGAGGAGGGAAGACCGATATACCAGGTAAGCACGTTCCAAACGATGGCTGCAGCTAGAGCGGACAAGACCACGTTGAGATCGATGGCCTTGATATCGAGTAAATCTTCCCCCACTGTAGTTGCGACTGCGACGCCGAACAAGTAGGGACCGACGAAATTCGCCATCGCTGCAATCACCAAGGCCGTTCGAGGGCGAAGGGCACGAGACGAGATGACGCCCGCAACGATGTTGGAGCTGTCGTTCATGCCGTTGAGGAAGTCGAAGACCAGCGCCAATGCCAACAGAATGTAGATCAATGTTTCCTTACCTTGATTTACGAGGATGGTATGTCGCAGCCGAGAGGATCACTCAGGGCGAATGCAGCGAAGATGATTCCAGCTCGGCGCTGAACCAGTTTACCACACCGTGCAGGGGCGCAGCGGTCATCGGATGCGGGCGGGTAAATTCGGCTCGGTGAACGATGCGCCGATGCGATGGATGGCCAAGATGGTGAGGGTGATGGCGAGTCCCGGAGTCAGGACCAACCAGGGGGCTTCGACGAGAAACACTCGCCCCTGATTGAGGATCGCTCCCCAATCGGGCAGAGATGGATCGCCGGCAAGACCCAGAAAAGTGAGCGTCGTTACACCCAGAAACGCCCAAGCGTAATGGGTCGTTGCGAGGAAGACGATCTGGCCTGCGGCGTTCGGCAGCAGGTGACGAATCGCGATCTGCAGCCGGGTCGCCCCCAGTGATTCTGCGGCGGTAATGTATTCCTTTTCCATCAACTGAAGGCTGAGCGTGCGCGTCACGCGGGCGAACGCTGGTGCGCCGCCCAGGCCGATGGCGAGGATCACCGTCGTGATCCCCGGTCCGAATCCGGCCACGAGGAGCATGGCAAGCAGCAGCGCGGGAACGGCGAGCGCGGCGTTGATCGAGGCCGAGATGAGTCGATCGAGCAGCCCACCGAAAGCAGCAGCGGTAAACCCCAGCAAACTTCCAAGGATCAAGGTCAGCAGTGCGGCCAGGAATGCGGCGCCGGGACTGATGCGGCAGCCGTAGAGCATACGCGACCAGAGATCGCGGCCCAATCCATCGGTGCCGAGAGGAAAGTGGGTTCGAGGCGACAGCAGCGGATCGGCGACGGGGTGGTTCGGATTGGCGGTCGCGATCAGCGGCGCGGCAAACGCCAGCATGGCGACGGTCAACAGCCAGGCAAGCGCCAGAAAATCCGCAGCGCGTTTCATCCGGCGCCCCTTCGCAAACGAGGATCGATGGCAAGCGAGAGCAGTTCGGCGATGATGTGACTCAGTGTGTAGAAGATGGCGACAACGGCTACGATTCCCTGCGCGATGGGGAAGTCCCCCTCGAGGATCGAATCGATCAGCAGCCTGCCCAAACCCGGACGGGCGAAGATGGTCTCGGTGATCACCGTTCCGGAAAGCAGGAAGGCAGCTTCGAGGGCGCTCATCGAGATCGCCGGCGGCAGCGAGGGTTTCAACGCATGCCACAAGTATCGAAAACCGCTCTGGATGCCTCGGGCTTGAGCGGCGAGCATGTACGGCTGCCGCAGGCTTTCGCGAAGACCGGCCTGGACGACGCGGGCGATCCCGCCGGCCGTCGCGAAACCCAGCACGAGCGCCGGAAGAACGAGACGTTGGATTGGATTCAAAGCGCCTTCGGGAAGATGCCCGTATCCGGTCCGTAAGGCATACAAGGCGAGGATTCCCGTGAAAGCGACCGGAAGAGACGTCGCCAATCCCGTGATCAGTATGGAAAGCCTGCCGGACCATCGTTGTTCTTTCCAGGCCGAGAGGAGACCCAGAGCGAAACCCCATGCGATGGCGATGCAGAAGCCGGCCAGGGCCAGCTCCAGGGTGGCCGGAAGCTGGGAGAGAATCTCCTGACTTACGGATCGCCGCGAGTAGAGTGAAACGCCGAGATCGCCGCGGATGAAGCCGGCCAGATAGCGCAGGTATTGGATGGGCAGCGGAACATCGAACCCGAGGTTGACGCGTAGTGTTTCGATTTGCTCACTAGTCGCCAGACCACGGCTGAGCAAACCCGAGAGTGGATCGCCGGCAGTGAGATGCAGCGCAAAAAAGGTGACAGTAACCGCCGCCCAGGCAGTAAGCAGACCTTCGAGCAGCCGGCGGACGACCATTCTCAGGGCGTCATTTTCAGGTCGATCAGTAAAGGAAACCATCCTTGTGCTGAGAAGTATAAACCTTGTATGCGGTTGTTGGTGACGACGAGATTGACGTAATCTCGAATCGGAATCAGCAGCGCTTGATCGCGGATGCGTGTGGCTGCCGCTGCGTACAGCTCCCACCGCAGTTCGGGATCCAATGCGGCTTCCGCGGCTTGCGTGAGCAATGCGTCCAGTTCTGAATCCGCGTATCCGGTCCAGTTGTAAAAACCGTCACTGGCGTAGAACGATCGCAGCAGGTCGGGATCGGAATCGAACAAGTTGATGCCGATCAAGTGATACTCCCCTGCGGCCTGCATTTCGTTGAGGGGCCCGAATCCCGGTGCGACCTCGAGCTTGACGCTGGCGCCAATTGTTTCCCAGGCGGCGCGCAGCAGTTGGGCAACTTCCGAATTCGAGCCCCAGGACGGTGCAACGATGAGGATCTGCAGCGGTTGGTTTTCACGGCTGCGTATTCCATCGCCGTCTTCGTCCCGCCATCCGGCGGCGTCCAAAAGGTCCGCGGCGCGTTCCGGATCGTAGTCCGGGAATGGCGCATTGGGTGTGTAACCTTTCGTCACGGCGGTCAGCGGGGCGTTGGCGACCGGAGAGTACGCCCCGAAAACAGTCGAAACGATGGCGGGGCGATCGACTGCAGCGATGAGCGCTTCCCGAACGCGCACGTCGTCGGTCGGCGAAATCCGGGTGTTGAAAAAAAGCCGCTTTCGAGCGCAAGGGCGCGCGTGGCGGGATCTTCGTAAAAACGAAAGACGATCGTGTCGATCGACGCCCGGTCTTGATCATAAATCGAAGGCGCCCAATCGTAATCGTCGTAGCGGGCGATGGCCAGGTGATCGTTGGGTACGTACTCGACGAATCGGTACGGCCCGCTGCCGACCTGGTGGAATTGATAATCGCTCGACCCCCAGGTTTCGAGGGCGATTGGAGAGGCCATCCCCAAATAGACCTGCGAAAGTGCGTCAAGCAGCGGCGCGTAGGGCTCTTCGAGGCGGAACACGACGCTGTAATCGTCGAGCTTATCAACGCTTTTCAACGGGCCCAGCATGAGGGCAGCCTTGAACGAATGGTTATCGGGATCGGTGGTGTAGTCGATATTGGCCACGACGGCGTCGGCGTTGAACGGTGTGTCGTCATGGAAGGTGACGTCGTCGCGCAGATAGAAGGTGTAGGTGAGCCCGTCGTCGCTGATCGTCCAGCGTTCGGCGAGGCCGGGCACGAACTCCCCGCTGGCGGGATCTTGAAAGACCAGCGTATCGTACACCGAGCTGAGCGGGATGCCGAGTTCGGCCGAGGCGTTCAGGTGCGGATCGATTCCGGACGGCGCGAGCGTAAGTCCGTAGACCACGGAATTCGACTTGCTGGAGCTGGAACAGGCGCCAACAACCAGCGCGCAGAACAGGACGACGAGTGGTTTGAATATGTTTTGTCTCATGTTATTTGGGGTGGGCGAGAATCATTGCACCTACGAGTCCGCCATCGTCACCCAAGGTCGCAGGGACGATGCGCAAACCCTCCAGGTATGCCGGGTGCATAACGTATTTGCGAAAAGCGGCTCGGATGGGCTGGAAAAAGGGTTCTCCGATCTGCGAGACGCCTCCCCCGAGGACGAAGATTTCGGGATTGAAAATGTGCGCAAGATTGGCCAGGTGTCTGCCCAGGATGTCGCCGGTTTCCTCGAGCGTTTCGAGGGCGAGCGAGTCGCCTTCGCCGGCGGCGCGTCCGATGTCTTCTGAACGAATTGAGCCTTCCGCTTCGTATTTTTCTCGCAGCGTCGATGCCTGGCCGTCCGCCAATTTAGCCATCGCACGCCGGGCGATGGCCGGACCTGCGGCAAGAGCCTCCACGTGGCCGGACTGGCCGCAGCCGCACCGCGGGCCATCGGAGGTGATGCTGACGTGCCCCACTTCTCCCGCCAGACCGCAGGTTCCGGTGATCAGCTGCCCTGCGTTGATGATGCCGCCGCCGATGCCCGTGCCGATTATCAGAAAAACGAGATTCTGTGTATCGATACCGGCGCCGAAGCGCCATTCCCCGAGCGCGGCCATGTTGGCGTCGTTGCCCAGGGCAATGGGGCAGTCGAAATGCGCTCGCATCCGGTCGACGAGGTGGAAATCGACCCAACCCGGGAGATTCGGTGCATCGAGAACGACGCCCGTCGCCGGATCCAACGGGCCCGGCGCGCCGATGCCGATGCGTAGATCGCGGATTTCCACGCCGTCCGGAATTTGAGATTCGATGGCTTGCGTAATGCGCTCGATGACCGCATCCGGTCCTTCCGAAGCCAGCGTTTCGACCTTCGTCAGCGTAGCGGGAGAAGCTTCGAACTTCGGGAAGTATGCCGCCCGAATGTGTGTGCCGCCAAGGTCGACTGCCACGATGTGAGCCATGCGGCGAGTATAACACATAGAGGCTTGAAGTTTGAACGGCCAGCGCTTAGAATGCAACTGTCATGAATGCCAAGGCCACGCCGGTCCGCAAGCAGTATCTAGAGATCAAGAAGCAGTATCCTGACGCGATTCTCTTCTTCCGCCTGGGGGATTTCTACGAGACCTTCGACGAAGACGCCGAGATCACTTCCAGGGAACTGGACATCGTGCTCACTTCGCGCAACGTGGCTAAAGGCACGCGCGTGCCCATGGCGGGCATCCCCCATCACGCCGCCGAGAATTACCTGGCCCGCTTGATCGAGAAAGGCTATCACGTAGCCATTTGCGAACAGGTCGGGGACGGACCCGTTGAGGGCCTCTTCCCGCGCGAGGTCGTGCGCGTGATCACCCCGGGGACGGTACTCGAAGCGGAGCTGCTGCCGGGCGACGCCAATAACTACCTGCTCGCTGTGGTCGCGGATAACGCCGGCGTTGGCATCGACTACACCGACCTGAGCACAGCTGAATTCGCCGACACGCAGGTGGAAACGGCGGCAGCGCGTCCCGTGATACGGCAGGAGCTGATCCGCCTGCGGCCGGCGGAAGTGATCCTGCCCGAATCGCTGGACCTGGAAGACGAATGGCGGGGGCACAGCACGAAGCTGCCGGATTGGCGCTTCGAATTGGATCGCGCCGCGGAAACCTTGAAGGATCATTTCAACGCGGCGACGCTGGACGGTTTCGGCCTGGGGAAAAAAACGCTGGCAATTCGTGCGGCGGCCGCCATTCTCGAATACTTGCAGTCGACGCAGGGCGAAGCGAGCAAGCTGATGACCGGCCTGTCGACGTACTCGCTCAGCGATTCGATGGCGCTGGACGCCGCCACACGGCGCAATCTGGAATTGACCGAGACCCTGCGCACGGGCAAGGTCGATGGTTCGTTGCTCGGTGTCGTGGATAAGACTCTCACGCCGATGGGAAAGCGTCTGATCCGGCATTGGATGGGCAATCCGCTGCTCGACATCGAGCGCATACAGAAGCGGCTGGATCAGGTGGAAGCCTTCTACAACGAGGGTTTGTGGCGGGCCGAGATGCGCCAGGCGCTGAAGAAGATCGGCGATCTCGAACGGCTGACGAACCGCATTTCCATCGGGGCCGCCGGCCCGAACGACCTGACCAGTTTGCGCGAGCTGCTGGGACGGCTTCCGGCGTTGATCGAGTTGATGCAGGGCCATGCGGACGGCGCCTACGCGGTAGTGGCCGGGCATTTGGACCCCTGTGACGACGTTCGGGATTTGCTGCAACAGGCCATTGCCGATGACCCGCCGGCCACGCTGGCGCACATCGGCGTGATACGCAGCGGTTATTCAAAGGAATTGGACGATCTTGTGGACGGCTCCCATGAAGCGCGGGAGTGGATCGGATCTCTGGAAACGGTCGAGCGGGAGCGCACGGGGATCAAGAGCTTGAAAGTCGGCTACAACAAGGTGTTCGGCTACTACATCGAGGTCACGCGCACGCACAGCGAGAACGTACCGGAGGAGTACATCCGCAAGCAGACCCTGGTCAACGCCGAGCGCTTCATCACACCGGAGATGAAGGATTACGAGGCGCGGGTGCTCAACGCAGAGGAGCAGATACGCGAGCTGGAAACGCAGTTGTTCCGCGAGATCTGCCGCGAAATCGGCGCACAGGCGCAGCGTTTGCTTGCAACGGCTCGCACGCTGGCGCGGCTGGACGTCGTAGCCGGGCTGGCCGAAGTCGCGGCCAACAATGGATACGTGCGTCCGGAATTGGCGCAGGACGAAAGCCTCGAAATCTACGACGCACGCCACCCGGTCGTAGAACAGTTCCTTCAATCCCAGCGCTTCGTCCCCAACGACACGGTCTTCGAGGAGGGGGAACGCATTCGCATCATTACCGGACCGAACATGTCGGGCAAGTCGACCTATTTACGTCAGGTGGCCTTGATCTTGCTCCTGGCGCAGATGGGCAGTTTCGTGCCGGCGAGATCGGCGCACCTGGGGATCGCCGACCGTATTTTCACACGCATCGGTGCGCAGGACGAAATCCACGCCGGCCAATCGACGTTCATGGTGGAGATGGTGGAAACGGCCAACATCCTTAATCACGCCACGAACCGCAGCCTGCTGGTCCTGGACGAGATCGGGCGCGGTACGAGCACCTACGACGGCGTGTCGATCGCCTGGGCGGTGGTGGAATTCGTCCACAACCATCCGCGGCTGCGTTCTCGCACCCTGTTTGCCACGCACTATCACGAACTAACACAACTCTCCGAAGTGCTGCCCGGCGTACGCAATTACAACGTGGCGGTTTCGGAAGAGGGCGGTGAGGTCGTGTTTCTGCACACGATCGTGCCCGGCGGTGCGGATAAATCCTACGGCATTCACGTCGCCGAGCTGGCCGGCATGCCGCGCGCCGTCATCCACCGGGCGCAGGAAATTCTGGTAAATTTCGAGATGAATTCGAACGCCAATAACGATGTAAAAGCGATCCCCGCGATGCAGCTGAGTATGTTCCCGCAGAAAAATCCCATATTGGAAGAATTGAAGAAGATCGACGTCGACAGCCTGCCGCCCTTGGAAGCGCTAAATCGATTGTATGAATGGCAACAGCGTTTCCTGGATAAAGACGACGACGCGCCTGAATCGGAAACCACGACCTAAGAGTCGTCCGTCGGCTCCACTTGGGGTTATTCAACCTCGTCGGCAATCACGTCAGGGTATTCCATCCGCACGGTCTCGGCATCACCGGCGCCCAGCGCCTGCAGCAAACGTGAGATTTCATCCGCCTTTTCCTGTGCATCGCGGCGGGACCAGGTGCGGCTCTTGATTTCCAGGAAGCAGCACTCCAACCTTGGTTTGGTGATGCGGTCGATGTTGACGAAGAGTTCGACCCCGTCGTAGCGCAGCAGCCAGCGCCGGCGGTCCTTGTTGATTTCGATCGAGGAAGACGGATTGAAGTACTCCTGATAGAAACGCAGACTGTGGATCGCGGGCGCGATGAAACGCGAGCGGGAGAGGAAGATGGCATCGTGGTATTCCCCTTCCGCGGCCGGCCCGGTGAGGGTCAAACGATAACGCACGTTGAAGACGTCGCCGTCTTCGCCGACGAACTCGTCCTCGCGGTAGCGCAGGCGGTTGACTTCCGGCGGATCGAAGGTGAAATACGTGTCGTATTCGAGATAGTGCGCCGTGCGTACGATGTCGAACTCGCCGCTGTTCAGTTTTTCGATCACCGGCGCTGCGTCGGGGATGCGCACTTTGATCTGCACCTCGTAGCTCTCTTCCTGCTCGGCGCCGCCAATGGCGATCAGCTTGGAGAGCACCGAGCCCTCGCGTTCGATGAGGAAGGAATCGATTCGCGCCGCATAATCCGCCGCTTCCTCTAGCAGCGGTTCGACGTCGATGGTACACAACTGGCGTTCCCGCATTGCCCATTTCCCGTTGATCATCACGTCCGTGACGTCGGTCGCCTTGGCGGAGTAGACGAGGCGGGAGTAGACCATGTCCGGAGTTCGGGCGAAGTGGGGGGAATTATGCACGGATTCCAGGTCGATGAGGATGATGTCGGCGCGTTTACCGGCTTCGAGGGAGCCGGTCACGTCGCCGAGGAAGAGAGCCTTCGCACCCATGCGTGTAGCCATATCGAAGACCGTGCGAGCGGGCAGCGCCGTCGGATTTTCGCCGTACGCCTTGGCGATGAAAGAGGCCAGGCGCATCTCTTCGAACATGTCCAGATCGTTGTTGGAGGAAGGGCCGTCGGTCCCGACGCCAACGTTGAGTCCGGTATCCAGCATGTCGGCGACCGGTGCGAATCCGGAGGCGAGCTTTAAATTGCTGGAGGGATTATGCGAGACGCCCGTTCCGGTGTGTTCCAGGGTGTGGATTTCGCCGTCATCGACGTGCACGCAGTGCGCCGCGACGACATTCACGTCCAGCAAACCCAATTTCTTCACCCAGGGGATCACCGGCATGTCGTAGGTCTCACGCCATTCTTCCACCTCTTCCATCGTCTCGGCGAGGTGGGTGAGCAGGGGAACGTCGAATTCCCTGGCCAGGTCGACGCAGGCTTTGAGGATTTCCGGTGTTGTCGTATAGGGCGCATGAGGTGCGATCGCCGGTGTGACGCAGGGGTGATCGCGCCATTTTTCGATGTAGCTGCGGGCGTAGTCAAGGGCTTCCGCGGCGGCCTCGGCGACGGAAGCCTCGTAGTAGTACATATCGGCGAAACAAGTCGTTCCGCCGCGTATCATCTCGGCGCAGCCCAAGAGGGTTCCCAGGCGGCAGAATTCGGGAGATACGAACTCACGTTCCACGGGCATCATGTATCCCAGGAGCCAGACGTCAAGGCGTAGGTCATCGGCCAGGCCACGCAGCAGAGTCATGGCTGCGTGGGTGTGCGAATTGACCAGACCCGGCGTGATCGTCTTACCGGAGCAGTCGATCGTCTCTGCGGCGGAGTACCTGGCGACGATCTCGTCGCTCGGGCCGACGGCTTCGATCGAATCGCCGCTGACGGCGATGGCGCCGTCAGCAATCACACGCTCGTCCTGGTCCATCGTTACGATCAACGCGTTGCGGAGAATGAGATCAACCTTTTGCATAAGCTTCCTTTTTCAAGTGTCGAAAATTCAAGCGAATCGGTTGAGCGGGAAACCGTGCGATATTCATGAGAGAATCGTATCACGGATACGGCTCGTTCGCACAAATTTATGTCATGTTAGACAATCACAAACGTTATGGCGGGATACGGGCCGCAAAGTATAATCGAAATACATTTCAGGAGGCGATGTATGCGCGCCGTGGACATTGTGATCAAAAAGCGGGACGGATTGGAGCTCACGCAGGATGAAATTCGTTTCTTGATCGATGGTTTCACCCGCGGAGACATCCCGGACTATCAGGTCGCTGCGTGGTGCATGGCAGTGGTTTTCCGCGGCATGACTCCGCGCGAGACGGCGGAACTCACACAGGTGATGGTCGATTCGGGCGAACGCATTGATCTTTCCAGCGTCGTGCCTATCGCCGTGGACAAGCACTCGACCGGCGGTGTCGGGGACAAAACCTCGCTCGTCGTCCTGCCGACGGTCGCAGCGAACGGGCTCGCAGTGGGCAAGATGTCCGGTCGGGCGCTGGGTTTCAGCGGCGGCACGTTGGACAAAATGGAATCGATCCGCGGCTTTCGCGCCGATCTGACCAAGGAAGAGTTCCTGGCGCAGTTGGAGAAGGTCGGGATCGTGCTGTCCGGACAGACGGCGAAGCTGACTCCCGCTGACGGTAAACTCTACGCACTGCGGGATGTGACCGGGACCGTGCCGTCGATACCGCTGATCGCTTCCTCGATCATGAGCAAGAAGATCGCCGGCGGCGCGCAGGGCATCGTACTCGATGTAAAGGTCGGAAAAGGGGCCTTCATGGAAACCATGGAGCGGGCGGTCGAATTGGCGGATTTGATGGTCGAAATTGGCCGTCATGCGGATCGGCGCACCGTGGCCCTGATATCGGACATGAATCAACCGCTGGGGGATGCCGTGGGTAACGCCCTGGAAGTGAAAGAGGCGATCGCCTCATTGAAAGGTGAGGGACCACAGGATTTCCACGCCCACTGTCTCGAAGTGGCGGGGTATATGCTGATCCTGGGAGAACGTGCGCAGGATATTGAAACGGCACGGGCGATGGCGGATTCCGCCATAGTAAGCGGCGCTGCCTACGAGAAGTTCCTGGATCTCGTCCGCGCCCAGGACGGCGATACGGACATGGTTGAGCATCCGGAAAGATTGCCCCAGGCGGCGATCGTCGAGGAAGTTACTGCGCCGGTGAGCGGAACGGTCACCGAAATCGATGCGCGCGAAGTGGCCTTCACGGCGGTCGACCTGGGCGCCGGCAGGGAGAAAAAAGGCGATCCGATCGATCACGCCGTGGGGGTGGTCGTGCACACCAACATCGGGGACCGCATCGAGGCCGGCGATCCGCTCTTTGCAGTCCATGCAAACGACGAGCAGCTCGTAAAACCGGCGGTTGAGCGGCTGCTCGAGGCGCACCGCATCGAGGATAAAGATGTAGAGCCGCTGCCGTTGTTTTACAGGACGATCGGCATCTGATAGATCATGATTTCGTAAATGCCGGATTTTCAGAACGAGGAAGCCTGGCGGCAGCAAAAATCCCAGCCAGCAGAAAAAAACCGGCCGTAAAGGCGAACGTCGCTTGCAGGTTGAGCCAGGTTGCGATGCCGGCGCCGAGCAGCGGCGCGATCGTGCGTGCAGCGGCGCGCAGTGAATTCGATAATCCATACACCGCGCCTTCCTCCCCGTGGACGGTGAGCTTTGCGAGCAGCGCGCCCACCGAAGGCAGTATGCCGCCCATTGCCACCCCCGCCAGAGCCTGCAGGAGCAACATCTGCCAGGTTTCGCTCACAAGCGATTGTGGTGCATAGAAGAGCGCCGTGGCAACCAGACTGCCGATGAGGATCGATCGATGGCCAATACGGTCGCCAAGCCTGCCGAAATAAATCGAACTCAGGGTCATCGCAGCAGAATAGACCCCAAAAACGATTCCGGTTATCGTATTTACACTGGAAATATCGGTGGTGAAGGATTGGATGAAGATGGGCATGATCGGCACGATCGTCGAACGCCCCAGCCGTGCGACCGTGTCCAACGTGTAGGTCGTCTTGACGCCGGGGGAGTGGATGATGTGCCGCCAGTCGGCAAAGAAACTACGCAGCTCGATCGAGGGCGTGGTGGCTGGAACGTAAGTTTCTTCGACGCCAAAGTGAACCAGAATTCCGGCCACGAGCAGCAGTGCCGCCGTAATATAAAACGCAGCGCCGTATCCGAATGCGTCTGCGACGGCGCCGCCGATGAGTGGTCCCATCGCGATCCCAATACCGAGCCCCGTTTGCAGCAACCCCAGGGCGTAGCCGGTGCGCGCACGGGGCGCCTCTGCGGCGATCAGCGCACTCGATGCGGCGACCGAACCGGTGATCAAACCCTGAATAGCGCGCAGCAGAACGAGCTGCTCGGCTGAACGGACGAAAGCCATGAGCAGGATGATCCCTGCACCGCCGAAACACGCCCGCTGAATCATGAGTTTTCGGCCATAGCGATCGGCAATTGCACCCCATACGGGTGAGGCGAGCATCATGCAGAAAGCTTGTGCCGAATAAACCAGGCCGGCCAGAAGTTCGAGGCTGAGCCCGGAAGTCGAGCCCAGGGCTTCGACGTACAGTGGAAGGAACGGAAAGACGCTGGAAAAGCCGACGGCAGTGATGATCTGCGCGAAAAAGGTGACATACAGCGTGCGCCGCCATGCTTCGGAGATATGAAAATCAGCCCGTTTCCCAAACATCATGCTTCACAAATTTCTCTTGGTTTTTGTTCAGCGCGCGAGATTTGAAATTGTAACCGCTTCAAGCGAATCGGCAAGTTCGAAGCCGAATATCTGCGCGTAGAAGGAAAGTTCGGCTTCGAGACTTCGTTTGAGGCTTTCCGCACGCCGGAATCCGTGGCCTTCATTGGGGAATGTGAGGTAGGCGTACTGCAATTTCTTCTCGCGCAGCGCTTCGATCAAGGTTTTCGATTGGGAGGGCGGAACGATCTTGTCACGCATACCTTGAAAGACGATCAGGGGACTCGATAGTTCCTGCGTGTGATGGATCGGCGAGCGGTCGAGATACAACTGTCTTTCAGCAGGGTAAGGGCCGATCAGATATTGCACGTAACCGGATTCGAACTTAGGGGAAGCGTTGACCAACATCTCGGCATCCGCAACGGCGTAGTACACGGCGCCGGCGCGAAACAGATTGTGGAACGTGAGCGCGCACAGCGTGGTCCAGCCGCCGGCGCTGCTTCCGCGCATGATCTGACGGCCGGGATCCGTTTCGCCTCGATCGATCAGGCAGCGGGCTGCGGCGAGGCAGTCCTCGGTATCGACGTGCCCCCATTGACCCCGCAAAGCTTCACGATAGGATCGTCCGTAGCCTGAACTACCGCGGTAGTTCACGTCGAGGACGCCAAAGCCACGGCTGGTGAAGAATAGGAATTCGGGCTGCAGGAAGGGATGTGCGGCGGAGGTCGGTCCACCGTGGCAGCGCACAATCAGCGGGGCCAATTCGTCCGCCGGGGAGTCATAATCCGGATTCGCAGGGGGGTAGTATAGCGCGTGGGCGACTTCGCTGTCGAACGTTGGGTAGTCGATCGGACGAGGCCTGGAGAGGTATCCGGCTTCGATCTCGAATGATGCACCTCGATAAACGACATTCGATGAGCCATCTTCGAGATTGATGCGGACGACGGCGGGGCGCATTTCGAAGTTGCCACCCAGGAACCAGAGGTTCTCTTCGCCGTCACTGGCCAGGTAGGGAATCGCCGTAAAAGGCGTGTCGAGCTTCCGGAAACTACGGGACTGGGGTTCGTAGAGGCCCAGGTGCTCCAGACCGTCTTTCCAGAAGACGCAGGCGATGCGGCCCTGCGAGAGAAACGCATAGCGTGTGTAGCCGAACGACCAGGCCGGCCGATCGAGATCGGCTTCGATGTCGAAGATTCGATCGACGAGCGATCCGTTCCAGCGGTAGAGGTTGCTCCAATTCGAACGATCCGAGAGGAAGTAGAGATTCCCATCCGGACTCCAGGATGGATTGGAGATCCACTCCGCAGCGCTTCCTGCGATTTTATCCGCTGGCGAAATCGAGCCGTCGGGATGATATTTCGCTGCCCATAGCTCCGTTCCATCCCACGGCATGCGGGGAAGATCCCAGGACAACCAGGCGATGCGGCAGCCGTCCGGGCTGATTCTGGGGCTGGCGTAGAAATCGCTGCCTCGAACGACGGTTTTGACCTCGCCAGCACCGTCGCTTTGAACGGCCACTATATCATTCTGCACCTTGCCGTTTGAATCATGACGCTCGCGGACACAGAGTATGAACTGACCATCCGCTGCAGGAGAACCGTCCGCAAAGCGCCAGGATTCGCCGGTGGGCGGTTCGGGCGTGATCGGGATGGGTGTACCACCCGCTGCGAGCCGGTAGAGGCGTTGATCCGCCTCGTTGGAAAAGAAAACCGTGCCCGCAAGCACGCAGTAATCTCCACCGCCGTACTCATGGACGCGGGTGCGTGCGCTGTATCCTTCCGGGATGACCTCGGCAATGCTGCCGTCCTCTCTCCGGCACACTATGGTGTTCCGGCCGCCATCTTCCGGTTTGGGCTCGATCCAGTAGACGGACCTGCCGTGCACTTGAATCTCGCGCAGCAACCATCCCCAACCAGAGCCGCATGCCGCGACGAGTTCGGACGAGATGGGTGATTCCCAGGAGCCGTAAGGTGCGGTTCTTATGCCGGTCATATGCGCGTCAGGGGCAGGCGTTTTCGAGATGCTCTTCGTACGTTTCGGCGAATGCGTGACGGCCCGATCCGTCGCACAGCGCACGGAAGTACAGGTAGGTGCTGTCGGCGGGGAAGGCGACTGCCTTCAACGCCGAAGCGCCAGGATTGGCGATCGGGCCCGGCGGCAGTCCGGTGAATCGGTAGGTGTTGTACGGGGAGTCGAATTCCAGATCGGAGAAGCTGAGCGGCGCCTTCCACCATCCGCCGGTCTGCAGGCCCAGTGCGTACTGGACGGTGGGATCCGCTTCCAATTTCATGCCCAGGGACAGACGCCGCAGGAAGACCGAGGCGATCAGCGGCCGTTCATCCGGGATTACGGCTTCGCGCTCTACTATCGAGGCCAGCGTGACAGCCTGGTATACGTTCAATCCCTGTCGTTCGAATCCCGCGAGCATTTCTGCATCGAGCTTGGATTCGAAGTTGTCCAGCATGGCGAGGATCACGTCACGTGCAGATGCCTCGGGATCGAAGAAATACGTGTCCGGGAACAGTAACCCTTCCAGCGAAGCTTCGGCGGGCCAATCGACTGGAAGATCGCTGCTGCGGGCAATTTCATCACAAGCTGCCAGAAAATCCTCGAAGCTGATATTCAGATCGCTGACGGCGACGCGTTCGGCGATTTCTTCCAGGCGCAAGCCCTCGACCACGGTGAAGGCGGTCGCCGCAGGGATCGCGGTCTGCAGTGCGTCTGCGATCTGGCGGATGGTCATCTCTCCGGTAAGTTGGTAATATCCAACCTCGACGCTGTAGTCGAAACCGCGGTAGCGCAGGTAATTGCGCAGCAGGAAACCGTTGCGGACGACGCCGCTTTCCGTCAGGCGGTCGACGACGTCGCTGGCGAGATTGCCCTCAAACACTTCGAAATCAATCGATACTTCCGCTGCGCCCGCAGGTTCGTCGAGCGCGGCTTCATTGGCCAGCAGATACACGGATAACAGCGTGCGCATGAACGGGTTCAGGTGGGGATTGGGCGGGCCGAGGCGTTCGTTCGACTGCGGCACGCCGAGCATGACGAATCCCGCCGCCCAGATTACTCCGCAGATGATCAGCATACCAGCAGCTGCACCGAGCAAACAAGCAGGTCGTTTAAGGCTTTTCAGCATAGAGGTATTCCTGTAAGAAAACGGCGGCTGCACGCGCATCCGTCATGCCATCTTTTTTCCCGTGGAGTCGGAGCGCGGCACTCGTGGAATCAGTTTCGTCCCAGGTGTCGACCTGTAATTCCGTCACGGCGCGCAGCGCCTCAACCAGGCGCAGCGCCTTTCGAGCTTGATGCCCGATTTGGCCCGCCGCGTTCAGGGCAAGTCCGACGAGGATCCTATCCGCTTCGCATTCATCCGCCCACTGGACGATTGCTTGGGCGTCTGTGATTCTCGACACGTGTTTGACGACCGCCAGGGGTCTCGCGATGGTTCCGCTTGGATCGCTGACCGCCAGGCCGATGCGTTTGTCTCCCGGGTCGACGGCAAGTATGCGGGTCATGAATTCACCTGCCAAGAATAGTGAATGGAGATTCGCGTTGGGAGGAACGGGATTCGCGGCAGCCATCCGGGATAGAGGTGCAGCGTCGGAGGTTCCGTGACCGCGATGTTCTGCGAGACGAGCGCCACCGCACGCGCCGGTCGTTCCCAGCGAAGGATTTCACGCAGCATGTCCTTGTCGGCAGGGATGTAGATATCCTGCCAGGCGCGTGCGGCGAGATCGACGACGTCGGATCGGATTTGCGAACCCTCTTCGAGGACTTCGAAACCGAAACTGTGTGGAACCGGCGCATATCCGGCAGGTATCTGATCGGCAAGCACTCGCTCCGCCGCAGTTTGCGCATCCGAATTCCGGTACGCAAAAACGCTGTATTCGACGTCCATCGACAAGGCAAGCGTGTCCGCCGGATCGCCGAGTGCACGATCGAACGTACGTTGGTCGACTTGCGTGAGTCGAAGCGATTGGGAAAGCAGGATCTGCTGCTCATGTAAAAGCGCACTGAGCTGCTGCAGTGCCTGGGCTTCCAGATTCTCCTGAAGTTTATCCTCCAGGCGTTTGAAATCCGCTTCGGCGACGGCTCCATGGATTTCGTTTTCCCCGCCGGAGAGGTAGACGATGTTGTTGACTTCTACCTGCAGTCCCAGCGTGCCTTCCACGGCGTCGATCGCTCCGGAGGGTAAATTGCCGGCCGGACCCAATGTGGTGGCCTCGATGGCCGCCTCTGCCTGCGCGCCGATCTCACCCGGCAGAGACACGTTTTCCGTCGTGACGAAGCGCTGATCCTCGTACGCGCTGGCGCGCAGCCCCGTGCCTGCAGGGATTTCGATGGTATCCGAAGTCAGATTCGTGAAGGTGACGAATCCCCGTGCAGAAGTGGCTGGCAGGGCAATTTCGCCGCTGGTCGGCAGCCGCAGTTCATCCGAAACCTGTACGGTGAGAATTTGGCCGGGTATCGCGCCGTCTGCTTCCGGCACCACCAATGCAGGATCGACATGCAAAAGCAGGTTGGTGGTCTGCGCTTCGATTGGCGGCGAGATGATCAGCTCCGCACGAGAAACGATGAGGATCGCCAAGCCGCCAAGCGTAACGAGAACCACGACCAGTAAGAGCGCACGCAATATTTTAAGTGGTGTGGAGGGCGGCCTGTCTGCGAGGTCGTTGGTCGACTCGAGCCTCGCAATCGAGGCTTCTTTCTTCCTGGGGCGTGGACCTGCTGCTTTTGAACGGCGGCGAGCCCTGCGGCGCCAGCCGGCATCCGTCACGGCATCGACGCTCTCGAAAGCCGGAATCGCCAAAACATCGGCATGATCGAGGACACCCGGGTCGTTTGTTACGAGACCGATTTGCAGGCTGTGCTGCGCCGCGAAACGCTGCAGCAATACCAGGTCTAGCCTGCGGTGGAGAATTCGCCCGTACTTTGGCCAGACGATGAGCACGCGCGGAGATTTCGCCCAGCCCAACTTGTCTCGGGCAGACACGTAATCGTCATGCAAATCGAGGTGAACGATATGGACTTTCACCGGGATCAGTCACATGCAATCGGTTTCATTGGAGATCAGATTCCACCCAATCGGGCACTACGTCCAAAGCCTCGGGCATTTTAGAGGCATCTTTACCGCCCGCCTGCGCCAGGGTCGCTTTGCCGCCCCCGCCGCCGCCGATGGCTTTAGCAGCGAGTTTCACCAATTTCGAGGCGTTCAGGTTTCGCGAGATGAGGTCTTCACTCACGGCGGCTACGAGAATAGGCCTTCCATCTACGATCGATCCGAGCAGGGCCACACCAGAATCGAATTTGGCGCGAAACCGATCCGTCAACTGGCGCAGAATCTCGGCATCGGCGTCGGGGATCATCGCGCTGAGCACGAGCACCCCGGCATACTTCTGGGGTTCGAGAGAATCGAAAACTTCGACCGCTTGCTGCGACTGATACGTCGAACGTTCCCGCTCGAGTCGATCGCGCTCGGCGAGTATATTCCGAATCCGCGTGTCGATTTCTTCTACGGGTGAATCCAGGATGGCCGCGACATCTTGCAGGATGCGCAGGCGTTCGTCGATGATGGACTGTGCTTTACGTCCGGTGACGGCCTCGATGCGGCGAATTCCGGCCGCAACGCTTCCCTCGCTCAAGATCAGAAAGGGGCCGATGATTCCGGTCTCGTCGACGTGTGTGCCGCCGCATAATTCGTAGGAATGGCGCACGTTTTCGCCGATGCTGACCGTGCGCACGACTTCGCCGTATGTTTCTCCGAAAAGCGCCATCGCGCCTTCGTCTATCGCTTCCTCGCGTGATTTATGCACCACCGTCAGTTTATAGTTCGCTAAAATGGCCTCGGAGACCTTGTCCTGCACCAATTGAATCTCATCAGCCGTCATCGCTTCGGGATGTGTGAAATCGAAACGCAGGCGGTCGGGCGCCACCAGCGAACCGGCCTGGCGGGCATGCTCTCCGAGAACTTCTCGCAGCGCGGCGTGGAGCAGGTGGGTGGCCGTGTGATTGCGCATGATATCCAGGCGGCGATCCCCGTCGACCGAAGCCCGCGCAAGATCGCCGACCTGCGGGGTCCCGCGAACGACGTTACCCTCGTGCAGAATCAGACCTTTAACGGGTTCGCGTGCGCGCTCGATTTCGATTTCCCAGGAGGCGCCGTTGACGGCGGATATTTCCCCCGTGTCGGTCACCTGTCCGCCGGATTCGACGTAAAAAGAAGTCTCTGGCAGCACGACCTCGACTCGTTCACCTTCATGCACGGATCGAACGCGTTCATCCCCTCGAATGAGCGCCAGGACGTCTCCCTGAGTCTGAATCGAATCGTACGGGTCGTAAACGACCCCCGCCGGCCCCAACACCTTTGCAGAACGCAGGTCTTCCAGGACCTGGCGGTAGAGATCGATGTTTTCGTCTGCATGGGCTTTACCGCTGCCATCTCCGGATGTGAGGCGGTGTTGCTCCATCGCCGTGTAAAATCCCGCTTCGTCGGTCGTAAAACCGTGTTCTTCGGCGAGATCGCGCGTGATCTCGAAAGGCAGGCCGTACGTGGCGTACAGGTCGAAAGCCGATTGACCGGAAATGACCTTCGAACCGGATGATTCGGCTTGCTCCATCAACGTCATGAAGTGGGCGACGCCGACATCGATCGTGCGGTGAAAACGGCGTTCTTCGTCCGTGAGGGTTTGCAGAATGGCCGCCTTATTTCGCTCGAGTTCCGGGTAGAAATCGCCGTAGTGTGCGATCACCGTCTGAGCAATTTCATGGAGGAAGGGTTCGTCGAGACCGATCATTGCGCCGAAACGGCTTGCGCGGCGGATGATCATGCGGCAGACGTAGTTGCGCCCGACATTTCCAGGGACGACGCCGTCTGCAATCAGGAACGAAGCCGCACGTCCGTGATCGGCGATGACGCGATAGGGAGTCAGATTTTGATGCCGGGTTTTCTCATCGTCGCCGGTCAGTCGTTGAACGGTGTCCAGAAGCGGCGTGAACAGATCCGTTTTGTAATTGGAATCGACGTCCTGCAGAACCGATACGATGCGTTCGAAGCCCATGCCGGTGTCGACGTGTTTTGCGGGAAGCGGTTCGAGTTCGTGTGGGCTGATGCGGTTGTACTGGATAAACACCAGGTTCCACAATTCCAGATAGCGCTGGCAGTCACCGTTTACTGCGCATTCGTGACCCTTCACGTCCCGCATGTTGCAGTATTCGGGACCGCGATCGAAGTGGATTTCGCTGTCCGGGCCGCAAGGTCCCGTGTCCGCCATCTCCCAGAAATTTTCCTCCCTGCCGAAATAAAGCACGTGGCTGGCTGGGAAACCGGGTTGTTCGAGCCAGATGCCGGCCGCTTCGTCGTCGCGAGGAATCTCTCCCATTTCGTCTTCGAAGCATGTGGCGTACAGCCGATCTTTCGGCAGCCCCCACACATCCGTGAGCAGTTCCCAGGCCCAGGTGATTGCGTCCTTCTTGTAGTAATCACCGAAGGACCAGTTGCCTAGCATTTCGAAGAACGTATGGTGAGTGTCGTCCCGTCCGACGTCTTCCAGGTCGTTGTGCTTGCCCGCGACGCGCATGCATTTTTGACAGTCCACGGCACGAACGTAGGGGCGAGTGCCGGAACCGAGGAACACGTCTTTAAACTGCACCATACCGGCGTTTGTGAAGAGCAGGGTTTGATCCCCGCCGGGAACGAGAGAGGCGGAAGGGACGATCGTGTGACCGTGCCGCGCGAAAAAATCCAGGAAGGATTGACGGATCTCTGCGCCCGTCCGCTTCACGGGCGTTTTATTTTCTCGTTTTTTCGACATTCTAACTCCACTTGGTTAGCGATTATACGTCATGAGCGAAGGCGCATCAACAAGGTGTGCTGCGCGAATTGCGGCGCCTCGGGTTATACTTATAGTCATTGAGCCAGCGATGTCACAAATGGCATATCGACAGCGTTGTAAAATTGAAACCGTTATCACGCACTTCGTTTCGCATGGAGGAATAACATGGAATCATCTCGCCGGAATTCTCTCACGCTGGTCTTCACGATCCTGATTCTGGGGATTCTCGCCTGCGGGCCGCTGGCACAGACGCAGGAAGCCGATCTGAATCTTGCGGGCACGCAGACCATGGAAGCGTTGGACCTCATTGTTGCGGCCACACTTCAGGCGTCATCTGGAGGTGAGGGCGAATCCGGTGAATCTTCTCCGGAACCCGTCGAAGAAGAACCTGCAGCCGAGGTCACCCCGACGGCGACCGTCGAACACGTAGCCCGTCCGGAGAATCCGGGTAGTCTGACCAGCTACATGACGGATCGATCCACGAAGGCGTTGGCAGCAGAGCGTAGAGCGATCGCCGATAACTTCGATAAAAACCTGGTCGAACGCCCGTTTACCTCCGAAGTGATGGACTACGTAGAACATCTCGACATCACCCGTGCCGAGTTGAGTTTGAGTGGTTCCTGGGTGTATGTAACTATATTCCTGGAGGGCGAACCTCCTGCCGATTCGCAGGCCGTGTATGCCGTTGAGATCGATGGAGATCTCGATGGTCGTGGCGATTGGTATATTTCGGGCGTCGTTCCTGCATCGAGCGACTGGACCACAGACGGCGTGTTCGCCTGGCGGGACAGCAACAACGACGTCGGCGGCGTGGTTCCGCTGGAAGCCGATCCTCCGCAGCCGGTCTGGGACGGGTATGACGAGCAGTTATTTGCCCAGGGAATCGGGACCGATCCGGACGCGGCTTGGATACGGCGATCGCCCACACAGCCGGACCGTGTGCAGTTGGCTTTCAAGTATTCTTTGATCGATTCGGACGGCGAGTTCATGTGGGGAGTCTGGTCGGAAGAAATGGTCATCCAGCCGGGTTGGATGGACTACAACGACCATTTCACGCCGGAAGAAGCCGGATCGCCAGAGATCAGCAGTTCACTGTATCCCATCAAGCAAGTCGCCATGATGGACAACACCTGCCGCTGGACCGTAGGATTTACACCGGACGGCACCGAACCTGGCGTTTGCTATGTGGCTCCGCCGACACCGACACCGACAATTACACCCACGGTTACAATGACGCCAACGGCAACATTAGAGGAGCTTTATTAGCCAATCGACATCGTCAGGATGAAGTTTCTTGACGCCAATTCTCGGACTGTGGTACACTGCTCAGCGTCCGGGGGTGTAGTGTAGTGGCTTAACACGCTGCCCTGTCAAGGCAGAGATCGCGGGTTCGAATCCCGTCATCCCCGCACAAACGCCTGATCCATTCAGGCGTTTTTTCTTGCGCTTGAGAGATTTGCGTTTCATGCGTCTATGAAAGTATCTGGCAGTATGTTGTCAACTTGACATGCGCGAAATCGCTGTGATATGCTCTGACGGCTTTCGGAGGCTGAAATGGGGGAGAAAAAACTGTATTGGGTCGGTTTCAACCTTGTCTCTGGTATCGGGCCCCATCGTCTGCGATCACTACTGGATACATGCGGAGACGTGGAGCTTGCCTGGAACGCAGATCGTCAGACGTTGAAATCCGCCGGTTTGGGACCGAAGACCATCGAATCGTTTTTAGAAGTACGCCGGCGTGTAGATTTGGAAAGCGTATGGAAGGATATCCAGTCCAGAGGATTGAAAGTCATAACCTGGGACTGCCAGCAATATCCGCAGCGATTGCGTGAAATCGATGCGCCTCCGCCGATGTTATACACTTTGGGCGATTTCGATACCCGGGATCGATGGGCGGCGGCGGTAGTCGGCACACGCAGGATGTCGCCGTACGGTGAGGCGGTCACACGCGATCTAGGCCGGACGCTCGCCGGAAGCGGCGTGACGGTGGTATCGGGTTTGGCGCGCGGCATCGATGGCGTCGCTCACGAAGCTGCGTTGGACGCGGGTGGGCGGACGATCGCGGTGCTGGGATCCGGATTGGATCAAATCTATCCACCCGAACATCGAAAACTGGCCCAAAGGATAATCGAAAATGGGGCCGTTATCAGCGATTATCCCCTCGGGACGCGGCCCGAAGCGAAGAATTTCCCGCCCCGCAATCGAATCATCAGCGGTCTCTCGATGGTCGTCATAGTCGTCGAAGCGGGAGAAGGGAGCGGTGCGTTGATCACGGCGGACTTCGCAGCAGAACAAGGACGAGACGTACTCGCAGTTCCGGGAGATGTTCATCGGAATACGAGCAAAGGTGTAAATCAGTTGATACAATCTGGTGCACAACCGATGCTCTCCCCTCAGGACGTGCTCGAAGTCCTGAATATGGAAATCGTTACCCGGCAGGAAGCTGTGTCGCGGGCATTGCCGGAAGATAAAACGGAGCGGTTGATCCTGGAATCTCTGGGAAGCGAACCCGTTCACGTGGACGAATTAAAGGAATCGTGTGCATTGCCAATTGCACGCATCACGGCCGCGTTGGCGATGCTGGAGCTAAAAGGACGCGTGCGAAAACTCAGTGGTATGCAATACGTGAAAATTCGAGAAGCGCGAACTGCATACCTGCGGGATTGATAAATATGGCAGAAGACTTTTTTGCAGCGATCATGGCGGGCGGTGGCGGCACGCGGCTTTGGCCATTGTCCCGGCGAGACCGGCCAAAGCAGATGCTGCAGATATTTGGAAATGAGACATTGTTCGATGTATCGGTTAAACGTTTGCAGCCATTGATGGATTTCGATCGAATTTTCGTCGTCACGGTCGAGGATCAGGCTAAAATATTGTCCGATCAGGTTCCCTCCCTGCCGGCGGATAACTTCATCCTCGAGCCCTGCCCGCGAGGCACCGCCTCGGTCGTGGGGCTGGCTGCGATCAAGCTGAGAAAAGTAAATCAGGACTGCGTGATTGCCATCCTCACTGCAGATCACTTTATCGCAGACAAAGAAAATTTTCAGGAACTGCTTCGAGCCGCAAGAGAACTGGCGTTGGCGGGAGATCTTGTCACCTTGGGCGTCACGCCTCGATACCCGGATACAGGGTACGGCTATATCCATCGTGGAGAACGTCGCGGCGTGTTCAACGGATTCGAGGCGTTTCGCGTGGAGGCTTTTAAGGAAAAGCCGGACGTAGGTCTGGCCGAAGAATATGTAGACAGCGGCGAATACTCCTGGAATTCGGGGATGTTCGTCTGGAAAGCGGAAAGCATTCTGGCTGAAATCGAAAGACAGATGCCTGAGCTGTTCCGAGGATTGGAAGAGATCGATCGAGTATTGGGCACGGCAGACGAAGCGGAAACGACAGAAAGAGTCTGGTGCCAATTGGAAAGCCAGACGGTGGATTTTGGCATCATGGAAGGCGCCAGGAATGTGAGTGTCATTCCGGCAGATGATCTTGGTTGGTGCGACGTCGGTGGATGGGCGCGCATGTTCGAGGTGAAAGACCAGGACGAGCACGGAAACGTGATCCTGGCTGAGAATTGTTTGACGGTCGACGCCAGGAATACGTTGATCTACAAGGATGAAAGCGCCGAAGCGCAGCGCTTGATCGTCGCCTTGGGAACGGATGCATTGATCGTCGTGGATATGGGCGACGTGCTGCTGGTGTGCCCGAAAGATCGGTCCGAAGACGTTCGAAAAATCGTGCGTATGCTGGAAGAAAAGGGTATGGATCGATATCTATAGGAGAGTGTTTGTGGAAGCATATTGTGTGAAGTGTAAGCAGAAAAGAGAAATAACGCAGGCAGAACCGACCTTCACGGCAACGGGAACACCGGCGACCAAAGGCGTCTGCGCCGTGTGCGGCACCGGGCTTTACCGCATGGGAAAAACGCCTGCGCATGCCGGTCTCACCCCGCCAGAAGGTGCGGTGAAAACGAGGCGAAAAAAGAAGAAAGACAAAAAACGCAGCGGAAAGCTGGTGATCGTCGAATCGCCCGCAAAGGCGCGTACGATCAGCCGTTTTCTCGGCAAGGACTACAAGGTCATGGCATCGATCGGCCACGTGCGGGATTTGCTGCGTTCGCAGTTGTCTGTCGATGTGGAGCATGATTTCAAACCGAAATATCGTGTGCCCAACGAGAAACGCGAGGTGGTCAAGGAACTTAAATCGGCTGCTGCGGGCTCGAAAGAGGTGTACCTGGCAACGGATCACGATCGCGAGGGCGAAGCAATTGCGTGGCATTTGTTGGAAGCAGCCGACATCGACCGTGACAACGCCAAGCGTGTCGTTTTCAACGAAATAACGGAACCCGCGATCAAAGAAGCATTCGAGCAGCCGCGGGACATCGCGATGGACCTGGTCGACGCACAGCAAGCACGCCGAATTCTCGATCGCCTGGTCGGATACAATCTCAGCCCACTGTTGTGGGAAAAAGTCCGGGGACGATTATCTGCGGGCCGCGTGCAGTCCGTTGCGCTGCGTCTGATCGTCGAGCGGGAGCGCGAGATCGAGAAATTCGTGCCCCAGGAATATTGGACGATCGATGCGGAATTCCTGAACGAAGACAAGCCTCCTGCCTTCATGGCCAGACTCGTGAAACACAACGGGGAAAAACCGGAAATTGGGTCCAATGAGGAAGTGCAGTCGATCATCTCCGATCTGCGCCAGGCTACCCATCAGATTGGAAACGTCCGAAGGGGGCAGCGCACACGTCGGCCGTCGGCGCCCTTCACCACCTCCACGATGCAGCAGACCGCTTCGCAACGGTTCGGCTACACCGCACGCCGGACGATGGTCATCGCACAGCAATTGTACGAAGGCGTAGAATTCGGTGATGGTGAGCGGGTGGGCTTGATCACCTACATGCGTACAGATTCCACACAGGTTTCCAAACAAGCGCAGTTGGAGGCGAGAAAATTGATCGCCGACCAATATGGCAATGAGTTTTTACCCGAAAAACCGCCCGTCTACCGTACTCGCGGCCGGCTGGCGCAGGAAGCCCACGAGGCCATTCGCCCGACTTCCGTAATGCGTACGCCGAAATCACTCAAGCCGTACCTGACGGCGGATCAATACAAGTTGTACAACTTGATCTGGCAGAGATTTGTAGCTTCGCAGATGAAACCCGCAAAGTACGATACGTTGACGATCGAAGTTGTGGGGCGTTCACCGAACAATGAATATGTATTTCGCGTAACCGCATCGAGTCTGCGTTTCGCCGGCTTCCTGGCCGTATATTCGTCGGGAAAGAACGGGGATGAACATTCGGAGAAGGATGAAGCAGCGGATGAAGAGCTGGTCGCCCAGCTTGCTCAATTACCGAATTTACAAAAGGGCGACCCGGTCAAGCTTCTGGAAGTCCTGCCTGAGCAGCATTTCACGCAGCCACCGCCGCGCTTTTCGGATGCCACACTGGTCCGTGCGCTGGAAGAAGAAGGCATTGGCAGACCGTCCACGTATGCGCCAATTATCTCCACCCTACGCCAACGCGGGTACATCGTACGCGAAAGTCGTCGGTTGATGCCCACCGAAATCGGTGAAATCGTCAACGATTTGATCGTCGCATATTTTCCCAACATCGTCGACCCAGGTTTTACGGCTCGTATGGAAGAGCAGCTGGATGAAATTGCGGGAGGAAAGCGCGATTGGGTCGGCGTAGTGCGAGATTTCTATGAGCCCTTTGAGAAGCAGCTCGAGGCCGCTGAAGAAGCGATGCCGGAAATCAAGACAGAGCCGGAAGAAATCGGGCGGAATTGCCCGGAATGCGGCAGTCCGCTCGTCCTGCGGCACGGCCGCTATGGAAAATTCATCGGATGCTCCAATTTTCCCGAATGTCGGCATACCGAGCCGTGGCTGGAAAAGATAGGGGTGACGTGTCCGCAATGCGGTGGCGATCTCGTCGCCCGGCGGACGCGTAAGGGCCGTCCGTTCTACGGATGTGCCAATTATCCGGAATGCGACTTTACGTCCTGGAAACGGCCGATCGCTCCGCCGTGTCCCAATTGTGGCGGTTTGCTGGTGATCGAAAATCGACATCGGGCACGCTGCACGGAATGTGAAGAACAATTCGACCTATCCGAGTTACAGCGCGAAGAGGGCGAATCGGTATGAATCCTGCAACCAGGTAATTGCCCCAATTGTAGGATGGGGCTAGAATGCCGAGCAATACTTACTTTCTATGGGACTCCTGATCCCGAGTACAAAGTAGAGGCGCTATGAACGAGATGTCGGGCAAGATAAATCGAAACGTCGTGGTCGTTGTGCTCGCGTTGATTGTGGGAATCGCGCTGGGCGTGCTCTATGCATGGATCATCAGCCCCGTCGAGTGGGTTGACGGAGCGGTATACCAACTGCGCCGGGATCTGCGCGTTGATTATCTGAGGATGACGATCGATTCCTATGCACTGAACGAAGATACGGAACTCGCTGTTGAACGCTATAACGAGCTGGGAGCGGATAAAGCGGACATCTTGTCCGAAGTTGCGAACGATCCTGGCACGGTTACCAGCGGCAACATACAGCGTTTCAACGAACTCGTCGAGACTCCTCCGGAAATGGAAGAAACCGGCGAAACCGAGCAGACGCCCGCGGCGGCAGAGGGGGAATCGAGTTCGTCTCTCTCGCGGCTGCTTTTGCCCGTTTGTGGGGCGACTTTGCTGCTGGGTTTGCTGCTCGTGGCTGCACTCGTGCTGCGGCGCAGGATGGACACAGGCGCGCATGACGAACAGTACGCCTACGAAAATGATTATGAACCTGCTGCAGAAGCCGGCGAGACAGATATTCCCATGTCCATCGACCAACCTTTGGCGACTTTTCGTACGACATATTCTGTGGGTGACGATCTGTACGACGATTCGTTCAGCATCGAAAGCGCCGCGGGAGATTTTTTGGGCGAATGCGGCGTGGGAATAGGTGACGTGATTGGTGTGGGTGAACCAAAGAAAGTATCTGCATTCGAAATCTGGCTCTTCGATAAAAACGACATCCAAACGGTAACGAAAGTCTTGATGAGCCGGTACACCTTCGAAGATGTTGAAACCCGGGCTAACCTTGCGGCGAAAGGCGATCCTTTCGAAGCAAGGAGCGGCGAGGTCATCAGTCTCCAGACGGCGTCGCTGACCGTCGAAGCCCGCATAGTGGATATGAATTACGGAGATTCCGCATTGCCGGCAGAGAGTTACTTCGATCGGCTTACCGTAGAGTTGAAGGCTTTTCCGACTGCCATCTGAACTTCCCTATTAAATCAAATCCTGACGAAATTAACTGCGAACGAAAAAAGAGCGAGGATGCCTCGCTCTTTCGCTTTCGCAGCCGTGATCATTGAATGGACAGGATTTTCAGCTTGATCTTACCGCCGGGTGTTTCTGCCGTCGCAGTGTCGCCAACGCTTTTCCCGATCAGTGCTTCGCCGATCGGTGAAACATAGGAGATCATATGCTGCCGAGGATTTGTTTCTTTCACCCCAACGATCCGGTAAGTTTCGGGCTCCCTGCCGTCTTCGACGACGCGGACCGTGCTGCCGATTTCAACCGTATCCTTGGAAGTATTTTGCTCGATGATGATCGCATCATGCAGGATGATTTCGAGTTCCTGGATGCGGCCTTCAAGAAACGCTTGCTCTTCCTTTGCCGCAATGTAATCCGCGTTTTCGGAAAGATCACCTTGCTGGATCGCAAACCGCAGTCTTTTCGCGAGATCCTTTCTTTTCGGACCGCGTAATTCATCGAGTTCCGCTCGTAACTTCGCCGCGCCGTTCGGTGTGAGGTAGTATTCTTGGTGCGATTCCATCTTGATAGGCAACCTCTTTCAACTGTTTTCGGTTATGAACTAGCATTGTACCAAGAGAAGAGTCTAAGGAGTTTGGGGAGGACTGTCAATGTAAATCTTTGACTCTTTCCCTGGAATGCATCATAATCGCCGAAACCCGCGTGAAAGGGACGAAAATGGCCTATCCGTTCCCCAGTGAAGAATGGCTTGTCGCCTTGATGGATGTCCTTAATTCGGATTCGCGTTATGCGGAGGTGGCGAAGAATTGGGAGGGTGATATGGTCGTCGTCATCGAACCCAATCCGAAAGAAGAGGATCCGAGACTGCCGATCACGCTCTATCTCGATCTGTGGCATGGAAAATGCCGGAAAGTGCGTGTGATCGATCCGGCCCAAGAGGAAATGCCGGGCGCGGCGTTTGTGTTGAGATCCAGGATTAAAGACATCATGCGTATCTTCCAGGGCGATTTGGATCCGATGCAGGCCATGTTGACCCGCAGATTGCAGGTTAAGGGAAATCTTGGCTACATGCTGCGTAATGTGCCCACCGTGTTGGATTTTGTCCGTTGCTGCCGGGAAGTCGAGATCGCTGCGGAAGATGAATCATAAGCAATCGTTGTACCGAACAGACAAGCAAGACGGGAGGCGGACATGGATGTGGCCGGGCGAGGCATGGCAGAAGAAACGATTTACGATTTTGTCATCGTGGGATCCGGCTTCGGCGGCAGCGTTTCCGCGCTGCGGCTGGCCGAAAAAGGGTATCGCGTCCTTGTGCTCGAACGCGGCAGGCGCTATGCGGATCACGAACTCCCAAAGACGAATTGGGACATTCGACGATATCTTTGGATGCCGGCGTTACGCTGTTTCGGAATTCTCCAGCTCAACCTGTCGAGCGGCTACTTCTTGTATCATTCCAGCGGCGTTGGGGGAGGTAGTCTGGTCTACGCCGCGGTGTTGATGGAGCCAGATGAAACCTTTTTCGAAGCATCTTCGTGGCGGCATTTGGGAAATTGGGGAGATATCTTGAAGCCGCACTACTCGACGGCAAGACGCATGTTGGGTGTGGAAAGAAATCCTGAATTCTGGCCGGCAGACGAAGCACTGCAGGATATCGCCGGGGAATTCGGTCGAGCGGACAGTTTCCGGCCGACGGAAGTCGGTATCTATTTCGGACAGCCGGGAGAGGAATGCCCAGATCCATATTTCGATGGTGAAGGGCCGTCGCGCGTAGGCTGCATTCACTGCGGAGCATGCATCGTGGGATGCCGTTACGATTCGAAAAACACCCTGCAGAAGAATTATCTTTACTTCGCGGAACGCCTCGGCGTCGAAATCCGGCCGGAATCGAAAGTCGATTGTATCGAGCCGTTGGTGGAAGAAGATCAGCATGATGCGAGGTATATTGTCAAATACCGATCTTCTACGCGATTTCTCGGCGGGAAGACGAAGGGCGTCTACGCAAGAAATGTGGTGGTGTCTGCAGGGACCTTGGGAACGGTCGAACTGCTGCTCCGCTGTCGCGATGTGTCCAAGACGCTTCCCGATTTGTCCTCCCAATTAGGATGCGCAGTACGTACCAACAGCGAAACGTTCTTCGGGGCATTCCGCCTTTCAAAAGATGTGGATCATTCGAAGGGTATTTCGATCAGCTCGATCTTCAAAGCGGACGAGGAGACCCAGATCGAGCCGGTGCGGCTGGAAGAACGATCTTCGATGTTGTTCCGTGTGCTGGCTTCTCCGATCATCGAACCCAGCAAGTCCGCGGCCGTGCGTATCTGGCGCAACATCGTCGAGGCCCTGCGGCATCCGATCGAGTTTCTCAACGTGCGTCTGCTGCCAGGCCTGACAAAACGCGGCATCGCCATCATGGTCATGCAGACGAAAGACAACTTACTGCGTTTACGACTGGGGCGGAACCCCTTCGCTATGTTTCGGCGTGGACTCGTCGGTGAACAAGACGAGGAACGAACGGTGCCGGTGAAGATCGACCTGGGGGAAAGGGTCGCGCGCTCCTTAGCGGAAAAAATCGGCGGAGCACCGAGCGGCGCCATCACCCAGGGTTTGATCAACGTGCCGATGACGGCGCACATGCTGGGTGGCTGTGTTTTCGGTCAGAATGAAGATGAAGGAGTTATCGACGTGGATTGTGAGGCGTTCAATTACCCGGGGCTGTACATCGTCGACGGGTCGATCGTCCCCGCCAATCCGGGGGTAAATCCAAGCCTCACCATCACGGCGCTCGCTGAGTATGCGATGAGCAGGATCGAGCCCAAAGCAAGCTGAAAGCACACACGAGCCTGAAGGGGATCGGGTTTACAGCATGCCTGAATTTGGTTTTCGTATATTTCACATCGATATCAGTACAGGTGTTTCACATCAGTTGGAAGTTGGTGTGCAGATCTTGCGGGAGACCTTGGGGGGCGCGAGTCTGGCTGCCCGATTGCTCTATCCATATCTGAGCAAGGAGATCGATCCGCTTTCGCCGGATGCGCCGTTGTTGTTTCTCGGCGGGCCGTTGACCGGAACGAAGGGCACGGCAGTCGGGCGGTTTGTCGTCTGCGCGAAATCCCCTGCGACGGGAATTTGGGGCGAATCGAACGTTGGCGGTTATTTCGGCCCGGAAATGCGCATGGCGGGCGTGGACGGAATCTGGATCACGGGCCGGGCGCCGCAGCCGGTGTACCTGTGGGTACACGATGGGAACATAGAGATCTGCGACGCCGGTGGATTATGGGGAAAATGTGACCCGTATGAAACACAGACTTTGATCCGCGAAGCGCACGATGATTCATTAATTCGTGTAGCCAGTATTGGGCTGGCGGGAGAGAAACAGCTCCGATTTGCTTCGATTCTGTGCGATCATGGCAGAATGGCCGGAAGAACCGGTATGGGCGCGGTGATGGGCTCCAAACGATTGAAGGCAATCGCGGCTCGCGGAAAGAGAGATCTGTTGATTGCGTATCCGGATCGCTTTGCGAAAATACGCACGGAATCGAACCGCAGTTTGCGATCGGACAACGTGGCGGAAGCGCTGCGGCAGTTCGGATCGTCGAGTGCAAGCGACTACCTCGATTATTTGGGAGACATGCCCAAGTACTACTTTACGAAAGGGCTGTTCGATGGCGCGGAACGCGTCAGCGGGGAGGCCATGGCGGAGAGCATCCTTTCCGGTGTGAGCACGTGCCACGGATGTGTCATTGCTTGCGGAAGGGTCGTGCGGCTCGCGGATGGGCAAGATCGCAAAGGTCCGGAATACGAAACCAGCGTTGGTTTTGGTCCGAACCTGGGGATCGACGATCTATCCGCAATAACGCGACTCGGTGAACTTTGCGACCGATACGGCATGGATACGATTTCGGTTTCGAATACCATCGGACTTGCATTCTTACTGTATGAACAAGGCATCATCAGCGAAGCGGATACCGATGGCGAAGCGTTGAAATGGGGAGAGCCGGCCGTCGCCGAACGATTGATCCACCGCATCGCAAAGCAGGAGGGTTTCGGACAGCTTCTTTCGCTTGGGGCCGAAGAGATGGCCAAACATTTCGACGCGAGCGATATGGCCGTACACGTAAAGGGACTCGAAATGCCGTATCACGATCCGCGTGCACTGTCCGGGATGGGCGTGGTTTACGCAACGTCTCCCCGAGGCGCCTGCCACAACCAGAGCGATTACTTCATGGTAGAAATCGGTCAAACGATAGAGGAAGTTGGCGTGGAATTCTTTGCACGACAGGCGGGTGAGGAAAAGGCCGCCAACGTTGCCCGGCATCAAGATTGGTGCACGGTTTTAAACTCCCTGGTCATGTGTATTTTTGCAAACGTGCCGCCGCATTCAGTTCTCGAAATGATTAACGCCGTGACGGGTTTTGATTACAATTTAGATGAATTGATGCAGGTTGGAGAGCGTGGCTGGAATATCAAACGGATGGTGAATATCGGTATGGGAATCACCCCTTCCGACGATTGCCTGCCCAAATCGATTATGAAACCCCTGGAGGAGGGCGGCGCTGCCGGGTATGTCATACCCATCGACGAGATGCTTGAAGCCTATTACCGGGCACGAGATTGGAATACGGAAACCGGCCTTCCCAGCCGAGAGAAAATGGCGCAGTTGAAAATCGAAGAAGATAGACTATCGAGAGAGACGAGGGAATAACTTTGGCGAAGATCGTGACTGTCGAGCAAATGAGAAAGATCGAGAAGGCTGCAGATGCCGCAGGATTGAGCTACGCGCAGATGATGGAGAATGCCGGACATTCGATCGCCCAACGTATCCTGGATCATTGGACCAGAATGGACGGGAAAAGCGCCCTCATCCTCGTCGGCTCCGGCAACAACGGCGGGGATGGACTCGTCGTGGGGCATTATCTGCATCAAGCCGGAGCGAAGCTGCGTGCGTACCTGGCGAAAGCGCGCCCGGCAAGCGATGCAAACCTGAAGCGTCTTGCGGACGATGGGGCTGAGATCGTCGTTGCCTCCGAAGATACGGAGCGGAGCACGCTGCTTGAATGGGTTGCAGGCGCTGATTTTATAGTCGACGCAGTTCTCGGAACCGGTTTTACACTTCCGTTGCGGGGAAATGCGAAAAGCATCCTCGATGCAGCCGGCAAGGGGATATCCACGAGAAAGCGAAAACCGGTCATCGCCGCTGTAGACTGCCCTTCGGGATTGGATTGCGATAGCGGCGAAGTGGCCGACGAATCGCTGTCGTGCGACCTTACGGTTACATTGGCCGCTGCGAAGCCGGGATTGTTCATCTTCCCCGGCGCTGATAAGGTGGGGCGGCTTTTTATCGGGGACATCGGAATCGATGATGATATGAAGGAGATTGCCAGCGTGGAGCTTGAACTTGCAACGGCCGAGACGGTTAAACCCTGGGTTCCTGCACGGCCCAAAAACTCACATAAAGGTACTTTCGGGCGCGCCATGATCGTCGCCGGTTCGGTCAACTATCCAGGTTCCGCAGCACTGGCGGCTATGGGTGCGTATCGCGTCGGTACCGGCTTGGTGACCCTCGCCGTGCCCGCGCCGGTCCAAAAGTTGTTGGCACCACAATTGGTGGAAGCGACCTGGATCGTGCTGCCGGACGAGTTGGGGGTCATCGCTGAAAACGCCGCGGAGGTGCTGGCCGAGGAAATTAAAAACATACAGGCCTTGCTTCTCGGCCCTGGTTTTGGACAACAGCACGCGACCGCGGTTTTTCTGCAGCGTTTGTTGAGCGGCGACGACCGGGGCAAGTTGGGCCTGGTGCCGACGGATCGCGGGAAAGTCAAGAAAACCAAACTTAACGTTCCGTGTGTCGTCGATGCGGATGGACTTAAATTATTGACGAAGCTACCCGATTGGCCGTCGCTGCTGCCGCCGATGACCGTGCTTACACCGCATCCGGGGGAAATGTCGGTCCTGACCAAATTGTCCACGGCAGAAATTCAAAAAGACCGCGTCAATCATGCGCAGCGCGCCGCGGCAGAGTGGGGACACGTGGTTGTGTTAAAAGGCGCATTTACGGTTGTAGCAGCGCCGGATGGAAAGTCTGCCGTATTGCCATTTGCCACGTCCGCACTCGCATGCGCCGGAACGGGCGATGTGCTGTCGGGTGTCATTACCGGGTTGAGAGCACAGGGTGTCGAGCCGTATGAAGCCGCTGTATTGGGTGCTTACTTGCATGGCCGCGCCGGCGAATTGGCGGCAGAGATGGTCGGCTCCTTGGCGGGAGTAATTGCCGGAGACGTAGCGGATTCGCTTTCGCTTGCCATTGCCGAGTTGAACGGAGGGTTGTGCCGCGTTTAGGGTTTACAAGCTGCTGAGCGCTGTGACGCATTAAAAAAGGACGCACTTGGTAGCGTCCTTTTAATAAACAAAGAATCTATCTGACGCGTGTTGAATTATGCTTCAGGATTTTGATTTGGACTTGGGCTTGGGTTTGGATTCAGTCTCAGACTCTTTCGACTTGGTCGTTTTTGGCTTGCGGCGCGTGGCTTTCTTGCCCGCTTCAACAGCTTCTTCGATGCGGGATTTTTGTTCTTCCAGAATCACCTGGCCGCGTTTCTGCAGATCTTCAGCTCGTTCGCGAGCTTCGCGCGCCAACTGTTCTGCACGAGCACGGGTCTCGGAAGCCGTTTGCTCTACCTGATCACGAAGCTCGATTCCTTTTTCGCGAATCATCGTTCGTGTTTCCTCGCCAGATTGCGGCGCCAATAACAAGGCAACGGCAGCACCGACAATGCCTCCGATGAAGAATCCCGAAACGAAGGTACCGAAATCACTATCACGGTCAGACATGGGTATCACTCCTCTTTACTAGGTTTCAGCGCGACTTTGAGCGTCCCGATTTGATCAAATCAACAGCACGCCGGACGGCGGCGTATGTGCTGCTGATTCTAATTGCTGGTCGAACCATTTTATCACTAAGGAATTGGGACGTCCCGCGCAATGTGTTGACGGTCTCGCTGCCAGATTCAATCAGAGGTTTAATTTCAGTCTGGATCAATGCCGTGAGTCTGGCGATCTGTACGATGAGCAGAATTAATGCAAGCCCAATGAACAAGGATTCGACAGCCACGAAAATGATGACGACATCCCGGATCGTTTCTGTTTCCTGCGGATGCTTGATTAAAGCGACGACTGCAAAGAACATGCCGGCGAAGACGGCAAATATGATGATAGTAACCAGAATTGCCGCCCAGGAGGAAATCCCGCGCTCTTCATCAGGTTGAATGGTTTCTTCTTCGAAATCCACGTTCTTGACCTTGATTCTCAATCGATTGCGAACATTATAGCATAGAGATCATTTACGCCTTCGTTTCCAGCTTTTGCGAGTTTGTCTGGATTCTGCCTCGGGTCCGGCCAGTACTTCTGCAGTAAACAATCCGATAATCGTGGCGACTAGATCTGGCAGCAGGTTGAGGGAGCCGAATCTCAAGACGCGCCAGTGAATCCATTCGCTCACCAATTGGCCGGCGAAGAAGGAAACCCAGGCCGTGGCGACGTAGAGCATCATCCGTGAGAGCCGTCCGCCGCGCAAAACGTGAAACAACAACCCGCACATCGCAGCAATAACGGAACCGAAAAAGATCGTCGGAATATTCATCCCAGGATTACGCCTCCACCGAGACAAATCTCGCCGGAATAGAAAACCGCAGATTGGCCGGGTGTAATGTCGGGAACCGGGCCTGCCAGATGCACTTCGACCGACAGGTCATCACGAATATGAAGCGCTGCAGGCGTTTCGGATGCCTTGTAACGTACGCGCACCACGAGCGGTATAGATGGATCGGGAGGGCGGCCGGCAATCCAGTTAACCGGTTCTGTGGTGAAGATCTTGCGACCGAGCACGCTGCGTGATCCTACGACGAGGGTGTTCGAAGCGACTTGTTTTTCGATGACGTAGAGCGCCTGGGGGGTCGATAAGCCGATACCGCGGCGCTGCCCGATGGTGTAGTTCGAGAGGCCGTCGTGAGTGCCGATCTGTGTCCCATCCACGTCAGTGATGGGTCCGGGTGGTGGCAATGGGATATCCTGCTGGCGCAGAAAATCGCGGTAATCGCCGCCCGATACGAAGCATAGATCCTGACTGTCCGGTTTTTCCGCAACAGGCAGATTCAAGCGCCGCGCGTGCTGGCGGACTTCCCGCTTTCTCAAGTCTCCGAGTGGAAAGATGGTGCTGGCGAGATCGGACTGCCGCAGCACGCTGAGCACGTAGCTCTGATCCTTCGAACGATCCTTGCCGCGCAGCAATCGATGTTCGCCGTCAAGCCACTGTATACGCGCGTAATGACCGGTAGCGAGATGCGTCGCGCCCATCTCGCGCACCTTGTTCAGCAGAAATCCCCAACGCATCGTGCGGTTGCAGATCAAACATGGATTGGGCGTGATCCCGCGTGCATAAGCATCCGTAAACGCGTCCACCACGTTCTCTTTGAACAATGCCTTCGTATCGAGTTTATGGAAGGGAATATCCAGCATGGAAGCGACGGATTGTGCAGAGGCTGCGTCCTTCGGTGTGCAGCAGCGATTGGGGAATTCCGGCTTCGTGCTCCAAAGGCGCAGCATGACTGCGAACACGTCGTATCCTTGCTCGACGAGCAGCGCCGCGGCGACGGAACTGTCTACGCCTCCACTCATGGCAATTGCGATGCGAGGTTTATCGGAATTCATTGCGATGCACACCAAGCGAAAGAGTATCGTATCGGGACAAAAGAGGATCCTGGATGTTCCGAACATCCAAAAACAGCATCCATGCGCGAATTCTATCACGTCCTCCGTCATCTACACGAATTTTAGATTTAAGGATCGATAGTAAAAAAGGTCGGTATAATGGTGCGAGCAGAAGACATGCTATCAAAGGAGATATTCGCACAATGAACACAATGATCGAATCTATTCATGCCCTCGAAGTTTTAGACTCGAGGGGTAACCCAACAGTGGAGGCAAACGTCATTCTGGCGGACGGCAGCTGGGGGCGGGCGATTGTGCCCTCGGGCGCTTCGACCGGCGTGCACGAAGCCCTCGAATTGCGCGACGGGGATAAGAAACGTTATGGCGGAAAGGGCGTAACGAAGGCCGTCGAGAACGTCAACACAACGATCGCTGAAGCGCTGTTGGGGTGGGACGCAACGGAGCAGCGCCTGATCGACATGGAGATGATCGGCCTGGACGGCACCTCCAACAAGGAGAATCTGGGGGCGAACGCGATCCTGGGCGTGAGTCTGGCAGTCGCCAAGGCGGCAGCGAGTTCTCTGAGCCTGCCACTGTATCGCTACATCGGCGGTGTTTATGCACACCTGCTTCCCGTTCCGATGCTCAACATCCTCAACGGCGGCGCACACACCGGTTGGCAGTCGACCGATGCGCAGGAGTTTATGATCATGCCGCTTGGCGCGCCGACGTTTGCAGAGGGACTTCGATGGGGATCTGAAATCTATCACCAATTGAGGGACGTCTTGAAAGGGCGCGGCTACACCGCACTGGTCGGAGACGAAGGTGGCTATGCCCCTGCCTTGAAGGCCAACGCAGAGGCCGTGGAAGTGATCCTGGAGGCGATCGAAAAAGCGGGTTACAAACCGGGAGAACAAGTCGCCATCGCGCTCGATCCGGCAGCTTCTGAATTCTACGATTCGAAAAGCGGCCGGTACAATTTGCGCCGTGAAGGCAAAGAGCTAAACAGTGAGGAAATGGTTGCCTTCTGGAAGGAATGGATCGAGAAATTCCCCATCGTATCGATCGAGGACGGGCTCGCACAGGACGATTGGGAGGGTTGGATCCTCATGACCAAAGAGTTGGGCGATAAGATCCAAATTGTGGGAGACGACTTGCTCGTCACCAATCCTGATCGTGTGCGCATGGGGATCGAAGAAAAGGCCTGCAACGCATTGCTGGTGAAATTAAATCAGATCGGTTCGCTGACGGAGACGATCGAAGCCGTAGAACTTTGCCATCGCGCGGGCTGGTCAGCGGTGACATCCCATCGCTCCGGTGAAACCGAAGACGCCACCATCGCGGATCTCGTGGTTGCTTTGAACATGGGTCAAATCAAGACGGGTGCGCCGGCGCGTTCGGATCGCGTGGCCAAGTACAATCAACTTCTTCGAATCGAAAGTGAGTTAGATGAAGTTGGAGAATACGCCGGTTGGCAGGCGCTGAAACGAGCCAACATCTGAGATTTCGTTCGTAAGCAGACGAGCGTCTCGATTCCGAGACGCTCGTTTTATTTTATGATTCAGGGATGATGCTCAGTCGAGAATTGGTTCTGAATATACTGCAGCTGAAGGTTCTTCGCTGCTCCCAGCGGCGGGTGCGCTGCAGTAAGGACAGATCTGCCAGGGGAGCTCCATCAGTTTCCCGCAGCGAGCACAAGGTTTGCGCAGCCGGGTGTGGCAGTGGGGGCAGATTTGCCAGTTGACATCGGCGTTTGCGCCGCATCCCGGACAAACCATGCGGATTTCGATCTGGGAGAGAAGCGCCTCCTCTTCGAGAGATTGCTGGTAGGCCTCGTCGAGCGTTTGCAGGGGGCGCAGGATGAAATATATGACGACACCCAGCACGTTGAGCACCAGCACGACCAAGGCGGCCAGGATGTGTACGATGCGGTCCTGCGTGCGGGAGCGGACATCACGATAGGTCCAAAAAACGAGACTCAGCCACAGCGCGGCGAGAAATGCGCCGAAGAAGGCCGTTAGCGTGGTAAATATGTTCCCGAGTGACCCCAAATTCAACGCATCCGACATGTTGCGCTCCTTCGGGTGCGGATTATAGCACAGGGCATGAATTTCGCATCCCATCCAGGTAGAATAGTCCCCGCGTTTCTCAAGTAAATAAGTGGAGACGAAAATGACGTTGACCATGACGAAACAGGAGCGGGAAAGTTTCCTGGCGGTAACTCGTATCGGCGTATTGAGCATTTCGGAACCGGGACGTGGGCCGTTGTCAGTGCCCATCTGGTACAGCTACACGGCGGGCGGGGACGTGAGTTTTGTGACCCTGGAAAATTCACCTAAGGCACGGCATTTGGACATCGGCACGAGAATCAGTTTGTGTGTACATCAAGACGCGCTGCCTTACCGTTACGTAAGCGTTGAGGGCGGCGTGACGGCCATCGAGCCGGCTGATCTTGAAAAGGACATCCGCTCGGTCAGCCAGCGCTATCTTGGAAGGGAGAGTGGAAATCAACACGCAGAACGCATGAAAGAAGAATCTCGTGCGGATGCACCCTGAGCGCTGGTATTCCGTAGATTTCTCCAAGTTGAATTGAGATTTCGCATTTCCTATTCTGAGGTGAGTGTGATGCAATTTTGACGTCCCGGCAAGCGTGCAGTATAGTGGCAGAAGGCTTGTGTATTTTTGGTACAAAAAGGAGGGGGGAATGGGGGACAGCAGATCTTCCTACCGCATCAAAGATTTAGATACCTCGGACCGACCCAGAGAACGTCTCTTGAATCTCGGACCGACTTCACTCTCAAATGCGGAGTTGATCGCCATTTTGCTGCGCGCAGGGATCGAAGGGCTGAACGTGCTGCAGTTGGCACAGAAATTGCTCCTGGATTTGGGTGGATTGGCGGGATTGCATCAAGCATCGTTGGAGGCGCTGTGCGAACGTCGAGGGATCGGACCGGCAAAAGCGGCGCAGCTCAAAGCGGCTATAGAACTGGGCCGGCGGCTTTCCATCGCCTCGCCGCAGGAACGCCCGGTCATACAGTCGCCGGAGGACGCGGCTTCGCTGCTGCTCTACGAGATGGGTGCACTGGAGCAGGAGCATCTGCGCGTGCTGCTGTTGGACACGAGAAACCGGGTGCTGCGAACGGTGGAAGTGTATCGGGGTTCTTTGAACAGCTCCATGATCCGTATCGGGGAAATATTCCGGGAAGCGGTCCGGACGAACGCGGCGGCGGTCATCGTGGCCCACAATCATCCCAGCGGAGATCCGACACCAAGCCCGGAAGACGTGCGAGTGACCAAGGCAATCGTGGAATCCGGCGAACTCATGGACATCGAAGTGCTGGATCATCTGATCATCGGAAAGAATCGATACGTGTCGCTTAAATCCAAGGGATTAGGGTTCGCATAAAGTTCAGTGGAGGGATATGTGGATTTTCAGATCATGCTGCTTCCGTCGGAAAACTATTGGAACTGGGTGCGGGCCAGCAGCCCATACGTGATGCGCTTCGGCCCGAATATGACTTCCGATCCGCACACGGCAGCGGCTTATATGGCGCCTCGCCAGGTGATCACATTTCCGCAGGTCGCCAATGGCTATGGAGAGTACGGTGATCTGAAGCAATTCTTTAAAAACATAAATCCGGGAATTTGATTAGATGTGGTCGAAGCGAATGATCCGGGGAGTTTTAAAGAGGCTTTAAAATCACGTATTCAGGACGATGACCGCTACGGACAAAAGCAGCGGCCGTTTTATCTACTTTGGCCCACCGATTTTGCCGTGATCACGCAAGAATTTGGGGCGCATCCGGAAATCTACGGACGCTGGGGTTTTCCCGGTCACGAGGGGATTGACTTCCGCGCCCGGCCGAACACGAACATCTACGCAAGCGCGGACGGCCAGGTGTATGAGGTACATACCAATCCGGACAATCATCCGTATGGGATCCACGTACGAATACAGCACGAAGATGGCTACAAGACCGTCTACGCTCATTTCGCCAAGTCGCTGGTCGTTAAAGGACAAATGGTCAAGGCGGGCGACGTCATCGGGAAAGCGGATTCCACTGGGGCCTCCGTCGGATCGCATTTGCATTTCACGCTCAAACGCGACGGCGCCACGGAGCGAGATGAAACGGATTATCCCAAAGACGTCATCGATCCAACACCGTTTCTTGTCTGGCCAGAGACGGCCAACAGTAAAAGTATCGAGCGCTTCGACTGGCCGGCCGGAAAACTGCTGTTCGGGGCGCATGCACGAATCGGCGCACCGATGACCGACAGCGATCTGGCGATGGCATCTCGTGCACGTCTCGAATGTATCAAACTGGAGAATTGTGAGACGGAGGAGAACATCACACGCTTGCGCGAATTGAACCCCGGCATTTTCATCATGGGCCGGTTGACGGCAGATTTTTCCGGATTGCCAATAACGGCGGATGATTTCGTCCGCAAAGTGGAAGCCGGCCTCGGGGTCTTTTATCGGCAGGACGTGCGCTATTTTGAGCTGCATGCAAATCCAAATCTACAATCTGCAGGATGGCGGAGATCCTGGAGAAACGGGAGCGAATTCGGGGGATGGTTTCTGCGTGTGGTGGATCAGTTGAAACAAAGTTTTCCCGGTATCCGTCTCGGTTTCCCTGGATTATCGCCCGGCGCTGGGATTTCAGGTAGGCGGGAAGCCGCGGATCAGTTCATGCACGAAGCGGAAGATGCCATGGACAGCGCGGATTGGATCGGCGTTCATTGTTGTTGGACGGATGTGCGCGGGATGAATTCCAAAGACGGCCGCGGATGGGTAATGACTTATCGAAAATCATTCCCGCATAAATTGCTGCTCGTTACGGAATTCTACAATCCGTCGCAGTCGGTAAACGCAGAGGCAAAAGCACGCCAGTATCTGTCGTTTACAAACCAGGTCGCTGATGTCGCGGGGGTTGGTGCCGTGTTTTCCTACGCGATCTCCTCCGATGAAAGTGAAAATGGGTTCGTTTGGCCGTCGGAGGGCGGCGCTTTTGCCGGGATATTGGCCGCACGGAAAGATTGATAGCCCTGCTGGGGGAAGGAACGCAGTGGGGGACGTAATTTCTACACTCAAGACCAGTCCACGCGAACCGCGCGGCGGCGGCCGAAGCGGTCTTGAAAGAAAACCTGGCCGTGCTCTTTTCCGAACTGCCATAATTCATTCGTGACGGCGACATCGATTTCGCAGTAAGCCAAGACTTCGTCGATCTTGCCTTCCTTGTACCAGGACACTGCCTGCAGTCCATCCGCGCTTTTCCTGGCCTGGAATGACGTTGCAGCAAGGTTGTCTAATGAGACGCGGAAACCCAATTCTTGATAGATGTCGAGCAGCAAGTCGGTCGTCTTGGCCACCAACTCCGGCGTAATGGACAAGCCATACGGTTTCAACACGGTATAGTCGAAGCGGACCAGGTTGAAGCCGATCATGCGGTCGGCCTCTTCGATGGCCTCGATGAGCTCGGCGGCTTGCTGTTCTGTGTAACGGAGGTATTCGTCCGCACCGACGTCCAGGAGGACGGCGGCAGCAAGACCCAGGCGATCGATGTAATCCCATCCTCCGACCTCCTGCGCCAGGTGCTTTGTTTCTAGATCGAACACGTAGGTTTTCATCATCTTGGTGCCATCCTCGTGCTAGCGGCTGATCTTGATGGGTTGCATGAATCCATGAGCCGCCGTGGGTTACACGCCAAGCGCTACGAGCAGCGCGGTAACAGTAAGCGGACTCAGGATCGTCGTGGCTGCAACGACGCCGGTGACGAACTCGGCTTCGACGTCGAACTTGGTTGCGATCACCATGTTGAACACCGCAGCCGGCATTGCGGATTGAATGATGCCCGCATGCTGACCGATCGTATCGAGATGCAGAAAAGGCACGAGCAGCCAGGCAATCAATGGGGATGCGACCAATCGCAGGATGACGGCCGACGAAAGGACGTCTTTGTGATTGAACGAGTTCAAACGGGCGATCTGGATGCCAAGTACGACGATCATGACCGGTATCGATGCTGACCCAAGCAGCTCGATCGGACGGGTCACCGACAAGGGCAGCGCAATTTCGTTCGCGCGTACGAACAACGCGAGCGGAATGGCGTAAACGGAGGGAACTTTCAGCAAGCCCAGCAGCGCCTTCAGCGGCGATTGTTTGCCAACGCTGATGACATACACGCCAACAGAATTGACCATCATCGAGCTGGCAACGAAGTAGATGCTCGCCCACGCCAAACCACTTTCGCCGAATGCGAATCGCGCCAGCGGCAGGCCGTAGTTGCCGGCATTCATGAAACTGGCCGAGATTATGAATGCGGATAATATGGGAGCTTCGAGTTTTCGGGCGCGGCCGATTAAGTAACATAAAACGGCGATGATGCTGATGTTCAATACCGTCAGGGACGCCATGCGCATCAACTCGTCGACAGAAATCTCGGTCGATGTCAATAAATTGAAGACGAGCGCGGGAGAGAACGCGTAGAACACAATTTGTGAAATGGGCTTTGGGTCGATGCCGATGCGTTTCTGTAACGCAAAGCCGATCCCGGAGATGAGTATGATCGGCAGAAGGTTGGACGTGAAAACTTGGAATAAATCACTCAAGATTCGGGAGCCTTGAAATTGTTGTCCTCATCGAAGTCGAACAGAAGCAAATCGCGTGAGCCCTCGATAAACGTCATATGATCGATTGCTTCCTGGATGACGTCCTGTAATGCGCTGTCGTCCGAATTATCTGCGAGTTCGATTAGCGCGTTGACGGCGTCCTCGCCGCCCAGTTCGGCGAGCGCCCAAATCGCAGCCTGGCGAATGCCATCATTTACATCTTGGAGCAGGTCGATGAGCGGCATTGTAGCCTCTCGAACTTCGAGCTCGCCGGCGGCACGAGCGGCCTCCATGCGGATCAAAGGGTTGGGATTGGTCAGCTCGGCCAGGATGTAGTCTGCCCAACGCTCGTTCGCCGATCGTCCCATGGCCAGGACGGCGGATTGCTGCAGCTGCTCATTCGTCGAACGGTACGCTTCTTCAATCTGATCCGGCACCTCATCGTGCGATGAATACCCGATTGATTCAAGCGATCTTCTGCGCACCTCATGGGAGTCATCATCGCGGCATGCAGCAAGCAAGCCCAACTCGATTTGCTGCAGGAGTTCGGGTGTGATTTCGTCGATCTCGCCGAGCCAGACGAACCTGCCCAAAGCGGTAGCCGCGACGGCGCGAATTCGATCGTCGCCTTCGACCACCAGCGATTCCAACAGGATAGGCACGAGGGAGGGATCCTCACTCTCCCACAAATTCTCGATGGCGATCGAGCGGATTTGCGAATCGGGATCCAGGATCGCAATACGGTTGACGGCTTCGAAGGAAAGCTCGAAACGGTCGAGTGCTTGTTGTCCCATAACCCGCAAGATTTGCATTTTGCGTTCGCTGGATATGGACTGCCAAACGGATGCAAATTGGCGTTGTTGATCCTTGTCGAGATCGGACAGTTCCGCAAATCGCTGCGCCGGGAGCGGTAAACTGTCGTCCTGCAAGATTTCAAGCAATTCAAGATACGATTTTTTCATACGAACACCATCGAAAGGAATTATGGCAATGATATCGGGTTTGTGAAGTCCTTCAGGTTGATGTAGATCATCAACGCAAGCAAGAAGGCGAAACCGATCGTGTGGATAATCGCTTCAAATTTGGGCGGGATTCTTCGACCCAGGATCATTTCCGCAAAAACGAAGAGAAGCCTGCCTCCGTCGAGCGCCGGAAATGGCAGTAGATTGGCCAAAGCAAGGCCAACGCTGATGACGCCGATAAGGTTGAGTGTGAGAAATGGTCGATGCGCGGTACTGTCGATGTCGTTTGCCCACGCGAGCATATCATGGATGCCCTTCAAACCACTGATTCGTGTCTCTTCTGGCTCTGCGGTGCCCTGGATCAAACGAGCAGGCAAGCGGATTAAAGCGTCGACCTGCATGACGATCGATTCACCGCCCATGCGAGCGGCGCTCAACCAACTTGTTTCGAGTGCGGGATGCCCGAGAACCACACCGATTGGACCCTGGTCTGCAGGGTAATCTATACGGGGCGCAAGTTCGAAGGTCAGCTCCTGGTTATCACGCTCGACCACGATGCGGACAGTATCGTCCGGACGATTTTGAATCGCGTCGACCATGCTTTCAAAACTGGTGATGGGTTGATCGTCGACGGACTCGACCAGATCTCCGACCTGGATACCCGCTGTATCGGCCGGGGTGGCCGGAACGACATCGGCTATGATCACCCGCTCAACATCCGGTGCTGCAAATTTGAACGCCAGAACGAAAGCAATGAATCCGAGGAACACGTTCGCAAGCGAGCCGGCTGAAAGGACAAAGACGCGCACCCGTTTGCTTGCGGCGGCTAATCCATCAGGAACTTCGGGGTCATCTTCTCCGGCGATTCGGTTGAACCCGCCGAGGGGAATCAAATTCAGCGTGAATTTAGTGCCGCCTGCTTCGAAAAGGGAAATCAAGCGAGGGGGAAATCCTATCCCAAATTCGTCCACTCGAACCCGAGTCAATTTCGCTGCGATGAAATGACCCAATTCGTGACAAAGCAACAAAGTTCCGAGAACGATTACAAACAGTAAAAAATCGGGCACTTCCGTTTTCCTTCAAGTCTTAATATATCTAAAGGATTATATCACCGCGGGCGGCATACATTCCCCGCCGGTTCTTCGAGTACGAAGTGGAAAAGCTAGGAATCGATAATTTCAGCGCCGTCCCCGGGAAGGGACTTGAGAACATTGCGGATGCCCGGCGCTTTACGCAGCGTCTCTAAAACGGCATTGGCGTGTCCGGGTGTGCAGATGCAGTGCACGTTCGGACCGGCATCGATGCTGTAGCAGACGTCGAGGCCTTCGGATCGCAGACGGGCGACGGTTTTCATGATTTCGATGGTCGCCGGCGACCAGTAAAGCAGGGCGGGCTCGGAGGTCATCATCACGGCGTGCATCATGTTGCTGTCTTGCTCGACGATCGTTGCCAGTGCAGAGAAATCGCGCCGCTCGATCGCCTGACGACAAATCGCGAGTCTGCGGGGCGTATCCGTAACGCGCGCCTCTTGCAGCGGACTCGTCTCGGCCAGGCGATGGCCTTCCGTGGACCCCGTGGATTTATGGTCGGTATCGACGACGGCGATTAAATCGATGAGCGGCCAATGCTCTTTGCCGGCGATCGTCTCTGCGTAGGATTCAGAGTCGCTGTCACCGGCGTGCCAGATGACGAAGCCGCCAAACATGGAACGGCTTGCCGATCCGGAACCTTGCCGCGCCAGGCGAGATAACGCACGCACATCGAGGTGAAGATCGCAGGCCGTGGCCGCAGCAAGTGTGAGCGCTGCAAAGGCTGATGCGGAGGAGGCAATCCCTGCGCCTGATGGGAAGGTGTTCTTACTTTCAACGAACGCGTACGTATCGATGCCCGCAATGCGGCGGATGCGGTCGAGGTGTTGCCGTACGCGCCGGCTCGCTGTCTCCAGTGCAGGAACGTCGTCGATGAGAATTTGGTCGGCATCCAAACGATCGTCGAAGCGAACCATCGTACGTGTTTCCAGATCGCCCAGCGTCATCGATAACGAACTGTTGGCGGGTAAACGCAGTTCGTGATCGAGATTGCCCCAATATTTGATCAGGGCGATGTTTGGATGTGCGCGAGCCGTTGCCTGATGTGCTTCCATAAAATCATTGACCATGCAGTATCGATTACGACCGGTTGTTGAATCTATGCTTCCTCAACTTCGATCTCCGTGCCGCCCGGCATCTCGACCGTAACGTCCCCCGGATCTGCGGTCACGTGAGGCGTTGTCCAGCGGAAGATCCAATGCGCATCTTCCGGACGTGCATTGACGCATCCGTGCGACATGGGAACGCCGAAGTTGTTGTGCCAAAATGTGGAGTGAATGGCTACGCCGTTGCCTACGAAAAGCATCGACCAACCGATCCCGGGCAAATCGTAGCCGCCGCCCGTCGTTCCGCCGCTCATGTGCAGCGAGATGACTTTGCGCCAGATCGGATGTGGTCCTAAAGGTGTAGACCATTTATCGACCGGATTGCCCTGTGCATCGAACTTCGCACCGGAAGATATCCGGCAGTAATACACTTCCTCGTTCCCCTCGAAACAAGACAATGTTTGATAGGTAAGATTAATGACGACGCGTTTGTCCTCGACCTCGGGGTGAATAGGTGAGAAATCTTCATCCTGCAGGGGTCGAAAGGCTTCCGCGGCAACCCAGAGTATGTCGCCATATCCATAGCGCTCGTTAACTCGATAATAGGACCGGCCGTCTGCACCAATCTTGGCTTGATCGATCCATAGAATTTGACTGTAATAAAGTCGGGGCAAGAGCGCGCCCTTGAGCCAGGGCGATCTTGCCGGAGGATTGTCGAGCGCCAGGTCGACGTATGGGACGGTAACCTCCGCCCACATTCCATCGCCCAGGCTCGAACCGGGCAGTTCGAGCAGCGGTTCCTGGGGCCGGTTTTCGACAGGTTGGAGATGCGGGGACCAGATGTATCCTCTATCCGTTTCCACCCACCTGACGTTGGGCGCGTAAATGGAGACAGGTTGGCCAGGAAGCTCGCGATACCAGGGAACAACGCCGTCCTCGTAAAGAACCTCCACGGTCTGGCTGTTGTTGTCCGGACTCGCTTTGATCTCTGTTTTTCCAACGCAAACTCTTCCGAGACGCGGAGAAACGGGAAATTCAGGAAGCAACTCGGGAGAATCGGGCTCGAAGTGCGGGCGCAGTGTTGAACCAGCGAATCCCAAGCCGGCTAGTTTTAACATATCCCTGCGGTTGATCTTTGCAGTTTCTTTCATAATTTCCAACCCGCATAAGCATACCGGCAATACAGGGTGAGGGTCAATAGAAATCGAAATATTAATTACAATCTTTTATAGTATTGTAGTCAATACGGTAAAGTTCTGTAGGATGAAATAGAATAGCGGTCGACCGTGGAATTCAAATCAATGAAATGAGATGGTGGAGATCCGCAAGAATGAAAAATGGTTTTCATCGAATTACGACATCCGTAAGGCGAAGCAGTATGGCACTGATCGTAATCGCACTCACGATCGTTGTCGCGGGCTGCAATTTCCCGGGGAATGAGGCCACGCAAGCGTTGACGCAGTCCGCGGATGTGACTTCGTTCACTCCGGCAGTCGAGCAGGCCATATCGACGGAAACAACGGCGAGAAAAGTACTGCTACTCGAAAACGAGGTTTCCACCGATCCGGGAACCATCGAGTTACGCGATGAGGTGGTGAATCTCGCGTATCAATCGGACCTCGAACTGGAGAGCATCACTGCGCTGCAGGATGACATGCTGGATGGCGGTGGGTCCCTCGTGTTCATCTTCGAGGATGATCCCGGCGTGGGGGATTTCGCTTCCGGGCACCCTGAAATCCAATTCGTCACAATTGGAGTGCCAGGAGTTGCGGCGAGCGGCAATATCAGCGTCCTCGACAGGAACGATCTGCGGTCGGACAGACAAGCGTTCGTCGCGGGTTATATTGCGGCAATGATTGCAGAAGATTGGCGGACTGGAGTTGTATCGTTGGGGAGCGGTGCGAATAGCGAGGCGATCGAAACTGGATTCATCAACGGTGCTCGCTACTTCTGTGGATTGTGCCGGCCGGCGTTTCCGCCGTTCTATGAATACCCCCAATCATTCCATATGGATACGAGCGGACAAGGCTGGGAATCACTCGCCGCATTCATCCAGGAAAATCGACTAGCTGTTATCTACCTGGCGCCGGTGGATGTATTCCAATCGATCGGGCCGGAAGAAATCCAATTACCCGCCGCCGTCATCGGCGATGGGCCGCGCCCTGACGTCGTACCGGAAAGTCAATGGGCAGCGACGATCCGATATTCTGCGATCGAAAGCTTACGCTCGGTTTGGGCCGATTTACTCGATGGGAAAGGTGGGTGGGTCATCCGCTGGGAACTTCAGATCGTCGATGTGAACCGGGATTTACTCACCGAAGGAAAAGAGAGAGCAGCACGTGATTTACTCGATGATTTGGAAGGGGGATTTATCGGCACCGGCGTCGAATTGCCGAGCGAATAATTGGGCATACACAAAGCCTGGTAACTGCAAGATACAGCCTGGATTTGACACTCGATCCGGGATACTGCATACTCAATGCAGATTCCGTTCCTTTTTGGATAACGCCCTGATAATCGCGAGTTCAAGGTGATCCAGTGAAGAAGCCGCTCTTCCTCTTTGCCACGATGATCGTTCTCGTCGTACTGTGTACTGGATGCGTTCGGGATGACGTGAATGTCGTTGGCGTCTGGGGGCGGAAGATCGAAGAGTATCTCGTACGCCTGAGCTTCGACGGGGGTGAAACCTTCACGCTTCAAGTCGGTGAGAGTGACCGAAAAATAAACGGGGTATATGAATTAAGGGGGGACGTGATCTTGCTTGTCGACGACGATTGCGGTGAGATCGAGGGCAAGTATCGGGTGCGTGCACAAGAAGATGCTGCCATCTTCGGTGTGCTAAATGATGCGTGCGATGGGCGTGTGCAGGTGATAGCCGGCGAGTGGTTTAGGGTTGGGAATCAATAACGCCCATTTCTGGGCGTTGTTTGGGAGGGTGCCCGAAGGGATTTGAACCCTCAACCACCGCATCCACAGTGCGGCGCTCTGCCGGTTGAGCTACGGGCACCACGATAGATTTCATTCTAACATGATTCACTATTTTCAAGGGCGTAAATACAAGTGGGCGAAGAATGGTCTGGACAGCAAATCGCCGCCTTGGGATCGAGGAGAGCATCTCTAATTTTTGAGGCGCAGGCCGATCGCTACAATGTAGTTCGGCTCTAGTCGCTCTCCGATTTAATATACTGTTCTCTCCCGATCCGTCCGGGCGGCGATTTAACCTATCCTATCATGTGAACGCAGCGAGAGAGCTTACATACAACTATCATTTAGAAGGAGGATCGGCCGAGAGCAGATTTTTGATTTTGTCGATCATCTCTGATCTCGCCACCGTTTCTTGTTCGACGGTACGTAAATCCTTGATCGTGACCTTTCCGGATTGAATCTCATCCGGACCCAATATTACAGCAAGGGGGATGTTGTTGCGATCCGCATATTTAAACTGTTTTTTCAATTTATCCGGCTGAGGATACCACTCCACCCGTAGCCCGGCGGTACGAAGTTCGGCCGCCAGCCTCGAACTCTCAGAGAGAGTCGCCTCGTCGAACAACGGAACAAACACATCGGAAGGATTCGTCTTCAGACTGGGCATGACGCCGTTCTCTTCTAACACGATACCGATCACGATGTCGCCCATTGCGAATCCAACGCCAGGAATTGGATCGCCGCCGACGTCTGCAACGAGATTATCGTAGCGGCCTCCACCAAGAATTGCCCTGAATCTTCCGGAAACGTCCCGTGCTTCAAAAACAGTCCCCGTGTAGTAATCCAAACCTCGTATGACCATCGGATCGTATTCGATGTAATCGGCGACCCCCATTATCTCGACGGCGTCGAAAAATTCACATAACTCATCGGAATCCTTCCAGGCATCTTTATTTTCCAAAAGCTGAAGGAGCCCTGAAAATTGGTCTTTGTCGATGTCGATCGAATTTGCTTTTTCCTGCCATGCGCGCTCGCTCATTTTGTCTTTGCGATCGATCAGATGAAAAACCGCAGGTCGTGAATTTAAGGGAATGCCGATTGCTTCTAATTTTGTGTCCATGAAACGACGGTTGTTGATTTGTATGCGAATCATCTTTGGCGTCAGGCCGACGGCGCGGAAGAAGGTGGCTGCGATGGCCGCCAATTCTGCGTCGGCCTGGGGTGAAACAATGCCGAGCAGATCGATGTTCCACTGGAAAAATTCTCGGGAACGTCCCTTCTGCGGACGTTCGTAGCGCCAGAATGGGCCGAACGACCACCAGCGTATCGGCTGGATCAATTGGCGACTGCGCGCGGCCACCATTCGTGCCAGCGTCGGCGTAAGTTCGGGCCGTAACGCGACGATATCGCCGCCGCGATCCTCGAACACGAAAGATTGCTCGTTGACCAGCTCTTCACCAGATTTCGCGGCATACAACTCCATTTTCTCGAGATACGGGCCTTCAAATTCCTGGTAACCGAATTGCTCCGAGACCGTTCGTATGGTTTCGTACAACCAATCACGGACAGCCATGTCGGCAGGGTAAAAATCACGCGTCCCTTTTACTGCAGAAATAGTCGACATTCTGAATCTCCCGAACTTATAACCCAAAAGACGGCGGGTCGTTCCCTGTGCCGTCCTTGATCGCATGACCTAATTTCTAGTGGGGCGAGGATTGTTCACCCGATCCATGCTCCTTGCACGAATGACGGCGTTTTGATGCCATCGGCATTCGATACAAGGAGCGACGAGAATTATCGGCCAAGATTATAGCACATCGCCGGAAACCAAGCGCCGTAGCCTGAACGGCGGCAGGTAATCAGATCGCATAAGAATTAGGATTCTAAAACGAGTCAGAAGAAGATTAACTACCACGAAGCCACCCATGGTATGCTTATGGCCGAGGTGGTGAAAGGTCGTCAGATCTCGAGGTGGAAATGGTTCTACTGCCAACCGTTGTTTTGCTGTTGGGTGCCGCAATCGCCTGGTACAGCAGAAATCGTCCGACAAGAATTGGATGGATCGTAGAAGTAAGCACGGCACTTTTGGTATGGTTGGTGAGTTTGATCCTGATCACTGCCATTCCCAGCGTTACACAACTATCCGTATGGAGACCACAATCCTTGTTCCAATCACAGCTTGAGTTAAAGCTGGATTCGATAAGTTGGCCTTTCATCTACGCCTCCTCGACCTTGCTCTTGACGATCGTGCTGACCTATCCCGCGCGCTATAAAGCGCGGCCGCGAAGACGGGCATTTCTGTTGCTGTATGCTGTATTTCCGATGATCAGCATGTTGTCCGGGAACATACTTACCTTTGCAATCACATGGGCATTAATGGATGTTGCGTCTGTGATTGTAATGTTCGATACGAAAACCCGCGAAGAGCTTATCCCATTGCTGGCGTCGCGTTTGTCGATTAAGGGTGGAAGCCTGCTTCTCGTACTGCTGGCGGCGATGGTGAATGTGTCGGCAGGAGGCGATAGTACGTTATCTACTTCATTCCGTTCTTCTATGGCTATTTTGCTAATTTCTTTTGCAGCCATGCTGCGGCTTGGTTTCTTCCAGTCGAGGTCTGGCATAGTGCAAAATCCGGCCAAGCGGGAAGGAATCGATATTTTGCAGCAGCTTTTACCCGCAGCTACGGCGTTGGCTTTGTTCGCCAGGATTTTTAGTCTTAGTCTGCCGGATGACGTATTGCCCTGGTTGAGATTGGTGAGCGGTTTGGCCCTGTTGATCGGTGGGGTGCAATGGGTCTTCGATCGAGACGAGTCGAGACTCCAGCAGGCTTTTAAGATGGCAATCTCGGGTCTCGGCGTGTTCGCTGCAAGTGCGTTCGACGGAGATGCCGGCGTGATTGCGGCTGCAGGCGTGCTAATGATTTTACTTGGATCCGTTTTCTATTCGATAGAGATTTTTTCTCCAGCGCATCGAATTTGGCCCATCATCTGCGCGATCATCGTCGCCGGATTTCCCGGGACGCCTGGCGGCCTCATACTCACATCCATGATTGAGCAGATTGACAATTTGCCTGGTGTTCTTTTGATCGCTGTAGGTTTTGCCGGCATGGTTTTTTTATGCCTAGGAACGCTGCGCTACTTCTATCTACCTACCGTTCAATGGCAAACCGCTGAGAGTTCCGTAAGATTCACGTACGGATTGGGGCTGAGTTTTCCGGTGATTGTCTCTATCGGCCTCGGTTTGTGGATGGCGAGCGGATTCAGTTTGATAGCCCTGGCGGGCTTCTTGGCGATTGGCGGGATAGCGGTTTTATCGCTTCACGTCATTCGCCGTCTACCTCATCGGGAAGTCGATCGATGGGGCAGGCTGCTTACGTGGATCGATCTGGATCCAGCCGTGCGTTTCTTCGATCTTGTCGGCCGCCTCATCCTGAGGGCCGCACGAGCTACGAGCGAAATCTTCGAAGGCGAGGGTGCGATGTTGTGGCTCGTAGTGGTAATGCTTCTGACCTACTTGGGTGTGAGGGGCTTGGGATGATCGCAGCGGATGCGTGGCTCCAGATTGCGACGATCGGGATCGCCATAACCGGCAGTTTACTCGTGTTGATCGATGATCGCAGGTTGTTGGTGTTCACACTCGCCGTGCAATATGCCTTGGCCGCATTCCTGATCTCTTTCACGCTAAACTTGCAAATTGCTGCTGCGAAATTGGTTGCCGGGATGGTCTCATGCGTGATTTTATTGATTTATCTGAGGACAGTGAAACGAAATGTTGCAGATGAAATGCCGAGAACGATTCCTTTCAATCGTCTATTTCGGGTCTTTGCCGTGCTGCTGGTTTTACTCGTGGCCATCGGTGTCAGCACGGGCAACCTGATCAATCTCGAGGGTATCCCGCCAGAGGTAGGGACAGGCACCGCGCTACTGATTTGTTTGAGTTTTCTTCACCTGGGATTGTGTGAAGAGCCGCTGCGTGTAGGCGTCGGTCTGCTGACATTCCTATCGGGGTTCGAGATCACGTACAGCATCCTCGAGCCATCCCTGGCAGTCGTGGGTTTGTTGGCGTGTGTGCATGTCGGAATTGCACTCGTCTGCGGCTATTTGATGCTTGTCCATGATTTCGATCAGTACGAAACGAGGCTGTAAGATGAGCGTGCCGTTGATCATCCTGATACTGACTGGGATACTGGCGATCGTGGTTCTACCCTTCCGAAGGCGATTGGGGTTGACGGCTTCAATCGCATCTGTTGGGGCGTTGCTGATCGGGGGGTTTACGTTGTTAGCCACGCTGGAAGAACCTTTTGTCTTACTCGGCGCTTCGTTGAAATGGAGCACAACCTGGCGATTGCTTGGAAGGTCGATGGTCCTGGATCAGGGAAATCGAGCGGCTGTTGCGTTCATGTATCTCGTTGGAAGCTTTATTTTTGGCGGTGTTTGGATTGCGCGCCCAAATCGAACTTTTATCTTCGTAGGGATCATATCGATCGGCGTGGTAGCAGCATCCTTTATGATCCAACCATTCTTGTTTGCAGCGATATTCCTTGAAATCACTGCAATGGGAGCGGTTCTCATTCTCTCGTCCAGAGAATCAAGTTCTCAATCCGGAAGTGTCCGATTACTCGTACTCTACACCATCGGAATGGTTTCCATCCTCATTGCGGGTTGGATTCTCGAAAGTCAGGGCGTCACACCGGCAACGCCGGAATTAGCCATTAGAGCGACGATTCTACTTGCGCTTGGCTTCTGCGTACTCATGGCAGTGCCGCCGTTTCATATCTGGCTCCCCGGCGTGGCGGAACAATCGAACCCGTATGCTCTGGCGTTCGTTACGATACTGCTTCAAAGTGCTGGCGTGTTTTTCCTGCTGCGTTTCCTCGACTCCTTTGTCTGGCTTCGCGAGAATCTCGGCTTGTTTCAAGGGATTCGCGTCGCCGCAATTGTCATGATTTGTCTGGGCAGCATCTGGGCGCTTGCGCAGCATTCACTTCGAAAGATCATGGCCTACGCGCTGGTTTCGGATTTCGGCGTGACCTTGTTGGCCATCGGAACAAATACACCAGCGGGGTTCCAATTGGCCATCGATATGGTAGTCGTTCGTGCGATCAGCCTTACCATGCTGGGTATCGGATTGGCGACGATTGAGAATTACAAGCCTGAATTGAAAGAAGACTTCAAGTATAAGGGAGCGGCGTATTACTCGCCGATCTCCGTTGTGGCCGTAATAACGGGGCTGCTTTCCGTGGCGGGATTTCCATTATCGGCAGGTTTTCCGGGAAGATGGGCGCTGATCGAAGCATTGCTGAATGCCGATTTAATAGCGGGTTTGTCTGTGATTTTATCGCTTGCGTGTATCGGAGCCATTGCGTTGAGATGGCTGCGAATATTCCTTTCGACGGACTACGAAGGTAAACGAATGGTGATGCCGATTTTTGAAAGAGGTTTCATGATCGCCGGTGTAGCCTTCTGCTTGTTACTTGGCATTTTCCCCCAGTTGAGTTATCCGTGGGTCGTCGAAGCAGCGGCCGGGATGACCCAATTGTTTCCGTAAGAGCCTATTGTCCGTATGCTATAATCCGCGCGCTTCTATTAACCGAGGTAAAAACCATGGAGCAAGAGCAAATTGAAAAGCGGCTTGAGTGGCTGGACGAAACTCGCAGGAAGGACGCCGATGCCATCAGCCGGTTGATGGAGCGCATGAGCAACATTGAAGAAAGCGTCAATAAACAGGTGCATCAGGGACAAGATATGTCCGAAGAGTTGACGCGCTTGAAAGCTTTGGCGGCTCGTATCAATCAATTTGACGATACGCTCGTTCAACACCGGAAAGAAGTCTCGAAGCAGTTGAAGGATGCCGAAGAGAGGCGAACGAAGAAGGAAAAGGATATTGAAAAAATAAGGCGCGCAGATCTCAAAGAAAATGCGAACACGATTGATGAAATTCGGCTGCAATTACAAGATTTAGGCAAGATTGACGAACGAGCCCAGGAGCGAAAGCAGGAGGAAATTCGTATTTCGAAGGAGTTGGATAATTTCCGCAGGGAATTGGATGATTTTATCGCCAATGACGACTTGCGTTCCCGATCGATAGCTTCAATGGAAGAAGGTAGAAAACAGGATGCGAAGAGGATTGCGGACGTTCAATCCGAAATTTCCAATGTTCGAAAAGGATCCCACGAAATTCGCGGGGAATTCGACAGCATTCTTGATCGAGTGCGGCGAATCGAAGTTCGGATTTCCGAGTTGAAGGCGAGTGAAGACGAGCAGCAAGAAGCCCAAAAAATATGGGCAGAGCAGCAAAACTTGAAACAAGCCGAGTTCGAACGTGTGTGGAAAGAGAAAGAGAAGAAGTTCGACGAATACATCAAACGAGGCGGCGAACTGGACGAACGTTTATTGGCCTTCGAGGTAGCGTATCAGAATTTAAAGCAAGTAAAAGATGATCTGGACAAAGCGTTAGACCGTCTGGAAAGAAGAATCAACGAGGTGACTGAAATGCATCGCATCAATACGGATCGGTCGAAGCAGGAGTGGAGTGCCTTCCAGGCGGATGACCAAAAGCGGTGGAATACATACAAACTGACCGCCGATGAACAATGGCGCGAGCATAGTCGGCTGCACGATAAAATCACTGCCCAGTTGGATCTTCTTGAAGAAAATTCAACCGAAGCGTTGCGTTTGTTGAACATGATGCGGGAAAATGACCTCGAACGTTTGACACATATGATGACGATGTTGCGTGAGTGGGCCGCCGAATCGAAGGAATAAAGCCATCCGATATTTCTTATGAATCAACAACTCATATCTCGCAATCATCGAGGCCTCATGAACCTTCTACTTGATGAATCGGGTGCGTTACGGTGGGATACCGAATTTGGTAGACGCAGAACCATTGGAATGATAGAACCTAATAATGTGTAAGAAACGATGCAGTGTGATCCATCGCTGCACACGAATTCCTTGTAGAAACTTGCACGGGAGTGTGGCAAAGCGATGAAGGTCATTGGAACTGCCGGACACGTGGATCATGGCAAGTCGCGTTTGATCTGGGCGCTGACCGGTATTAACCCCGACCGCTTGAAGGAAGAACAAGATCGAGAAATGACCATCGACCTCGGTTTTGCCTGGATGGAATTGCCGGACGGGGAGACGGTGGGCATTATCGATGTCCCCGGCCATCGGGATTTCATCGACAACATGCTCGCAGGCGTTGGTGCGATCGACGCCGCATTGATCGTGATCGCCGCCGACGAAGGGGTTATGCCGCAGACCCGAGAGCATCTGGCAATACTCGATTTGCTGGACGTCCACCGCGGAGTTGTAGCGCTTACGAAGGTGGATCTGGTCGAGGATGAGGAATGGCTCGATTTGGTCACGGATGAAATACGGGAGCTGCTGGCGCCGACCAGGCTTGCTTCGGCGCCGATCGTACCGCTTTCGAGCGAGACCGGTATCGGCCTCGATCGATTGGTAAGCGTGCTTCGGGAAGTGTTGGATGAAAGCGAAGAACGAAAGAACGTAGGACGGCCGAGACTTCCAATCGACCGAGTTTTCACGATTTCAGGATTTGGGACGATCGTGACGGGAACGCTGATCGATGGGGAATTGAGTGTCGGGCAGGAGGCCGTAGTGCTTCCCGGCGGGCAAAAAACACGTATCCGTGGTTTGCAAACGCATATGCAGAAAATTGAGACGGCTGTTCCCGGAAGTCGCGTTGCGGCAAATCTGACGGGCATTGAAGTCGCAGAATTAGAACGGGGAGACGTCGTTGCGCTTCCGGATACGTACGTGGAGACGCAAAATATCGAGGTGCATTACCGGCATTTGAAAGACGCGGCCGCAAAGCTGAAGCACAATATGCAACTGAGATTGTTCACCGGGTCAGCGCAGCGAGAAGCCCGCGTGCGCCTTCTCGCTCGCGATGAACTAAATCCCAGGGAGTCAGGCTGGCTGCAACTCATCCTGGACAAACCCATCGTTGCTGCTCGCGGGGATCGGTTTATCCTCCGCTGGCCTTCACCCGGAGCTACGCTGGGGGGCGGCGTGATACTCGAGCCGCATCCCGCGCATTTACGAAAACGCTTCGATGAAAGAAATATCACGAGACTGGAGAAATTGCTGCAAGGAAATACTGCGGACATCCTCGCCCAATCGCTCGACGATCTTGGCCCCGTCACGCTTCGAAAGGCGCTCGTGCATGCGAGAATCGAGGAGGGGAAAGAAGAACAGGCCATCGCGGATCTCATTGGTCAGAAGAAAATTATCGTGTTGAGCGGCGAAGCGACAGCAGAATTTCCAAAAACAGAGGACGTCGTCATCAGCCGCGGGGCTTGGGAGAATTTTGCCTTGCGGCTGCGGCATCTTCTCGAAACATTCCACCAACACAGCCCTCTGCGTTTGGGTATGCCCGTGGAAGAACTCAAAGCGAAACTGAACCTTCCCGCAAGACTTTTTCCAGTCATGCTGAATAGAGCTGCGGACGCTAACGTCGTCGCTATTGAAAACGATCGAGTTTCTATTCATGGGTATAAAGTCGAATTATCCAAACAGCAGGAAACGGCAATCGACGAATTGCTGCATGTGTTTGAGCAGAATCCGTACTCGACACCCAGCGTCAAGGAGAGCAGCCAACTGATCGGAGACGATTTGTATCGGTATTTGATTGAATCCGGAACGCTGATACAGTTGTCGAAGGACGTTGTTCTACGTTCGACCGACTTCGAGGCCTTCGTGTCAGAAATAAAACAATTCCTCGAGAAAGGGAACAGCATTACGGTCGCCCAGGTACGCGATAAGTTCCAAACTTCAAGAAAATATGCACTGGCCATCATGGAATACATGGATTCGGTCGGCATAACGATGAGAAAAGGGGACGAGCGTATCCTTGCCTCGTAGCTACATCACGAAAATGGATTCTTAGGTACACGCCGACTAAGAAGTTTCTTCTTCGAGGTGGGGTGTAGCGTTAAGCCTTACGATTTGCCAACTGGCATAGACTTCATCGTACTCCACTTGTGCAAATCCGGTGTTCTCGAAGACGAATTTAGGAGGAAAAGTCCGGCCACCGTGTGGCGCCAGTCCCAAGATGGCGCGCAGAATGGCGTTAAGGAAACCGCCGTGAGACACGACGATGTAAGTGCCTGCTGGTCGATTCATGAGTGTGAGTAGTGCATGACCGGCGCGAATAAATAGCTCGAGCCAGCTTTCTCCGTCGCCATGAATGGGCTCATACGGAGAAGGCACGCCGTCCGATGTGTACCAGGACCTGACGGTTTCGTAATTCTGGCCTTGTGCTTTGCCCAACCTGCGCTCCATCCATATTTCGTCATATTCCACCTTGCCGCCGAATTGCTGGGCGAGGATTTCAGCAGTCTCTCGCGCGCGCATGAGTGAACTGGAAAGGATGGCAGCGGGTGAATCGATCGACGTCGATAAGTACTCCGCAAGTTTCCGGGATTGAATTCGTCCTTCTTCCGAAAGTGGATAATCGGTTTGACCTTGTACGATGTGTTCGCGGTTTGCCACCGAAAGACCGTGTCTTACGAGGAACAGCCTTTTCATACGATTCCCATCGAACGAGCGAGTATTTCAAGGGGGTGGTATGCAGGCAGGTTCGTGTGTTCTGCGATCCACCAACGGCATGTTTCCGAATCCGACATAATGAAGTCGGCGTTCGTTTCGATCGCCTTGCGAAATAACCTCTCTCCAATCGCATAAGCAATCTCGAAGCGTTCGGACTTCATGCCGTAGGTGCCTGCCGCTCCACAGCAGGCGAAATCGGATACTTCGAGTTCCAGCCCGGGGATATTGCGCAGGATCGATAATGCGGGTGTACCAATCCCGTGGCTGCGCAATTGGCATGGCGGGTGATAAAGAGCACGAGCCGGCACGGGTCTGAGTTTAATTCGCGAAAGTTCATCGCTCATGAATAGAAGAATAAATTCAAAGAAATCGTAGGTCGAGTTCGCGAGTAGATTCGACTCTTCTGTATCGATCCCGAGAATGGTGCGGTAGTCATGCTTTAGCGCCAGCGTACAGGAAGGGCTGGTTCCCACAATCGGGATTTTCTCCCGTAGAAATGGTTCCAGATATCTGATGTTTTGATTGGCGAGTTTACGTGCGGCATCGAAAAGTCCATTGGATTGGAGTGGTAAGCCGCAGCAAACCTGAGGGGGTAGAAACACGTACAATCCAAGCCTTTCGAGAATCGCGATCGTAAATTCACCGATTCCGGGTTCGAAATAATTCGTACTGCAACCGTGAAAATAACCGACGGTGAGACGGGATATTTCTTCGAGGCGATTCGGCGTTTTGACAGAATAATCGCGCAGCGACCGACGCAAATTCGTCCGTGAGAAAGTCGGGAGCACCGCTTTGCTGCTGATGCCAAGATATTTATCGAGCATGGAACGCACAGCGGGTGATCTAAACAGAGAATTCGCAAGGCCCGTGAATCTCGAAGCGAGTCGCCCCAAGGTTTCGGGGCGCGAAATGATTCGATCTCTCAACGAGACCTCGCCTGCCGACCGTTCCTTCATCTTGGCGATCATTTCTGCCACCGGGACGTCATGCGGGCAAACGAGCGAGCACGTGCCACAGCTCGAGCACCATGCTTCGCTTACGTCCGGCAGGGATGCATGCGGATGCCGGAACCGGTAAGCCTGAGGACCGACGGCTTTTGGACCGAGGAATAGATCCGTCACTTTTGCGACGGGGCACGCAGCCGTGCATATGTTGCATTTGAGGCATTGGTCCGCAGCGAGGAACTCTTGGTTCATTCGAGTGCAGCCTCCGCGGCACGATATGCAGTTGCGAGATCAATGCCCTGGCGCGAACCTTCGCACTGTCGATCCGCGCCTGAAATGATGACGACCGCAGCATACAGATTTTCGAAAACCGGATCGCCATGCAGATCGAGAGGCTGCATGCGTGAATTGACGAGCAAACCGAATTTCTCGTAGGGCTGCTCCTCGAAGGGTGAGGATGCAAGCCAGGCTTGACGATCCTCTGAATGCTGAACGGGAAGATTGAAAACAGTCTCGACGATATTCCCATCCCGCCTAGCAGCCAGACCTCCGTTTAGGAAACCGCCGGTCGCCAGGATTACGCCGCGAGCATCGAGATTGTGTTCGCCCCCCGTGGTGTGAAGGACGACACCGGATACGCGCCGGACTTTCTTGCTGCGTTCTATACGTCCCGTTGCGGATGAGCCGAGGATGATGTCGACTCCCATTTTGGTCGCCGCGGCAGATAGTATCTTTTCCAGGCGCAGCCCCGGTAGGCTTGGCGGCGGAGTGGGGATTTCAAAAATTCCAATATCGAGGAAGTCTTGGAAAGCCGTAAAGATACGATGGGAATCATGAATGCCGAGCACCGCAGGGATGCCGAGACGATCAACACCTGCGAGGCGCGGTTTCCACAGCCTGGCAATCGACACCCAATCTGAGGGATTTTCAAATCGCTGAGCAAGATCTGTGGCGTAGAGATCGCGGCGAGGTGCTGCTCCTGGGAGTGGGAGCTGGATTGTACGCTCGACTGTGTAGCCGTTCATTTCGATGTTCTTGGCCAGCAGGTCCGGGAAGAAATCCCGCAGTCCGGGAATCGTGCCGATCGAGATCGGTTTGCCCTTTTGGATGCTTGTCTGGGCTAAAGATGCCGGCGCATATGCAGTGGTGTGGATTGCGCCAAATGCGGTCGGCAGGAGCGTCGCTTTCGAGAGGCTCCCAAGGAGCGGGTAGTCTGCATTCCTCGATATCTCATCGAGCATATCAACGGCGTCGTTGAGGGCGCGTTTTCCGGCCAATCGATACGGATGTGATTTCCTGAGACGGGAAAGTACCCTGGATGGCGGAGAACCAGACCACACATCGATGCAGCCATGCGAGAGGGAAAGTCCACCGTTGCCTGAAGCGACCAGCGTAACGCGGGCGCCGTGTTTTACGGCGACAATGGATGCGAATAATCCGCTAAGGCCGGCTCCAACAATCAGCACGTCCGTCACGAATCATCATCCATAAATTGCTGAACATCGAGTAGTTCGAGGTAAATTCGACGCGCAAGAGTCATCTGCCGCATGCTCTGCCCCCCGGCGAGGGGAAGCGTACCTTTCCAGCACCGATCTAGGAATGAGAAGAAGTCACGCAGCATCTCCTGTGTTTCATGTGATTGGTTGGCCAGCGCACACGCGCGAACGGCGCAAAAAGCAGCCTGACAAGGTCCCATTCCCAAACGCGTTTCACTCCGTAAATTATCCAGACTGAATTGATCTCCAGATCGAAGTGAGGTCTCTACATCCGAATGCGTAACGATTTCGCATTCACAAATCACGGAATCGTTGATCGCCTGGCAGGGTTGGTATAAATGCTTTGCCCGATCCGTAAGCAGTAAATAATTCTTTCGCTGCGGGTATATAAGCACGGAATGTGTAGAACATTCTTCCTCGACGTGGAGTTCTTTTGCCACAACGTCAACCACTTGCTCCGCCATGTACCGGAACGTGGTCAGTTTCCCACCAAAGATCGTGAGCAATCCGGAGATACTGTCCGTAATGGCGTGATCGATTAGAACGTGAGAACGCGAGACGTCTCTGGTCGTATCCGGAGTATGCCGGCCGGGATCATGTAGAGGGCGAATGCCCGACCAGGCTCGCAGCGCTCTACGGGTAGATAAGCCTGGGATTAGTTCCTCGCCATGATGGAGTAGAAAATCGATTTCGGATGGATCTATGGCGAGGTCCTCAGCAGAGGAGACCGGAACATCTGTGGTGCCAATTACCATCACCGATCCGATGGGGACGATCGCATCACCACTCGCGGGGGGACGACAGCGGTGGATCACGTGGTCGACCGTCCTGTTCGCCATCGCGATCAAGGTACCCCTGCTGTGTGTGATGGGTATGTTGATCCCTGCGAACGAGGTGACTTCGTTGGTCCAGGGTCCGGCAGCATTGACCACAATATCAGCGCCAACTTGAATCGTTTCCTGTTCGTTTTCTGCAAAGAGCTGTGCGGCAACGATTCGATTGTCCTCGATTACGAAACCCTTTAGCCGGTGATGCAGCCAGATCTGGCCTCCGATCTGGCGGATCGATTCGGCCAGGCTGTTCAGAAGATCGAAGGAATCCAATGCGCCATCGTTGAGTAAAAACGTACGGGCAATGTCTTTGGTCAGTGACGGTTCGAGTTTAAGCGCTTCCTCAGGCGCTATGCGTTCTACATCGATACCAATTTCTTGGCAGGTGCGGAACCACTCGGGGGCATAATCCGGAGGGTCAGTGTTCAAGGAAACGTAAAGCCCACCAGAATCTTCAATAACGTGAGGTACGATGTGCCGCAGAATTGAATTTTCGACGGCGCACTCGCGAGCGATATCGGGATCCGTGGTTGCGTAGCGCCCACCCGAATGCAGCAGCCCGTGGTACCGTCCCGAAGTACCTTGGCCGATGCCGCCTTGATCCACAACGACAACTTTTATCCCGCGCAGGCATGCATCCCAGGCAACCCCCAGACCCGTGGCGCCGGCGCCAACGACAAGCAATTCAGTCGAAAATGAGGGCATAGCACGGCCATTCTGCCATATAAAATGTGGTTGTCAACAGAATCGGGAGATGAAACGAAAGGAGTGCGGGAATCGATGTCGATCAGGAAGTTTCATTGAGCTCGCGGTTCAATTCGAGAAGATTTCGGTCCTCTTCATATTCCATGGCAAGGGCGAAAAAAATCAAGTCTCCTTTGTTGTGGTCCACCCGCAGCAATACGCGCGGCAATCCGGACTGGCGCGCCCACGTTTCTGCGGCCTTGATCAAACGACGACCGATGTATTGTTTTCGATACGGTTTCCGCACGATGATGGAAGCGATTTCCGCCGCTTTTTCATGGTACAGGTCGCACGTAACACGCAAATGCGCATAGCCAATAAGATGCTCGCCGGAAACCGCAAGAAGAAGGCGGTCCGATTTTGGTAAATCGTCGATGCGATTTTTAATTTCTGTAGAGGTTACAGAAAAACCTGCTTCTGTGTGAAGCAAGGCAATTTGTTCGAGCAATGGAAGGGGAGGATGGAGCGTCCGCAATATCTGCAGTTCCATCGGTCCGGAAAGTGGTTTAGAAGGTGACATAACGCGACCTCGCGATCAGTCTACCATGGAAAATCGTGATTCGCTGTTTGTTTACAGTCCAATCCTGGATCCAAGAAAATCCCTCGCTCCTCGCAAGAACGTGTCACCGGACAGTGCCTTCTTGCCCGAAATCTGGAGTACATCGAGCACGAGCACTCCCTCCTCCATACGGATTGCCGGAAAGCCGTCGACTTCGACAAGACTGCCGATCTCGGCCGAGTTTGAAGGAAGCGCATGTGCTTTTAGAACGCGTACGCGTTTATCGTCCCACTCGAAATAGGATCCGGGCCAGGGCTCGTAAGCACGGACCTGTCTGGCGACATAAACTGCCCTCTGAACGGGCGTGAACTTTCCGTCCGATTTGCGAATCAGAGGCGCGTATGTCGCTTTCTGATCGTTTTGGGGGGTGACGTCGATTTTACCTTCCAGGTAGGTTGGTAGGGTATCGATCAGCAGTTTTGCGCCGACGTGAGATAAACGCGAAAGAAGCTCTCCGGCGGTTTCTTCTTCCCCGATATCTACCTCGGATTGGGAGATAATCGGGCCTGTATCCATACCGGGATCCATTTTCATGATCGTGATGCCGGTAACCGTGTCACCGTGCAGTATTGCAGCTTGAACGGGTGCAGCACCTCGCCAGCGAGGCAGAAGAGAAGCGTGCACGTTGATGAACCCATGGACGGGGATGTCGAGAAGGGAGGCCGGAAGGATTTGCCCATACGCTGCAACAACGGCGACATCCGCTTTCCAAGTCTCGAGCTGCGTTTGAACTTCCGCTTCGCGGACCTTAAGCGGCTGGATGAAATGAATCTCGTGTTGGACAGCGTAAGATTTCACCGCAGGCGGATGCGGGTTTCGTCCTCTTCCGGCAGGACGGTCCGGCTGTGTAATCACCCCGACGACGTTAAAATTTTCGTGTAAAGCATCCAGACTGGGAAGGGCGAACTCCGGAGAGCCAACGAATACGATTCGCATATGTATATCGTAACACGCATTCCAGCTGATGAAAAACAACGCTTAATGTCGAGAAACGTGTAGAATTAGGATTGCATATTCTGATTGGGGGATGAAATGATGAAGGGAAATAATTTGAATAAGCGCTGGATTTTACCTCAACGAGTCAAGAACGCATCAACGGAAGTACTTTCAGATTTTTCGAAACTCGAAAGTCAAATCCTCGCCAATCGCGGAATTCATTCGATGGCTGATGCAGAGATGTTTTTAAGTGGGAAGGCGCAAGAGGCTGCCGACCCTTATTTGCTGGAGGGAATGAAGCCGGCAGTGCATCGACTCGAGGAGGCGATTGACGACGGCGAGAACATCGTCATCTACGGAGATTATGATGCCGACGGGGTGACAGCGACAGCGCTGCTCGTAGAGTATTTTTCGGCGTTGGGGGGCAACGTAACCCACTACATCCCGGATCGTTTTCGTGAAGGGTACGGGCTAAACCGGGATGCGCTGGATCGAATAAAGGCCAAAGGAGCGGATCTCGTCGTAACCGTAGATTGTGGAATCAGGGCTTTGGAAGAAATCCGCCACGCCAACGAACTCGGATTGGACGTGATCGTAACCGATCACCACGAGCCCGGTCCTTCATTGCCCCAGGCGTGTTCTGTAATCGATCCGAAACAAGAAAATGACGAGTATCCCTTCAAAGGACTCGCCGGCGTGGGCATTGCCTACAAGTTGACCGAAGCCATCTCCAGGAAACTAGGCACGAATTCGCACCGCGATAACCTTGACCTGGTCGCTATCGGGACGATTGCGGACATGGCGCCATTGATATCGGAAAATCGGATTATGGTGCGGGAAGGCTTGCGTGTAATCCGGAGTGAAAACCGGCTGGGCATCGTTAATCTCTGCAGGGAGGCCGGGTACGAGATTGGGCGAGTGGACGCAACAAAGATTGGATTTGGAATTGGTCCGCGGATCAACGCTGCAGGACGAGTCGATTCGGCGGAGCACGCCTTTCGTCTATTGGTGACGACGGATGACGTTCGATCCAGAGAATTGGCGACGTCGTTGGAGCAGTTGAATCAGAAGCGCAGAACGATTATGCGGCAGTCGATCGAGAAAGCCCGGCAACTCGGACTGGATGCAGGCCGGGAGATGGATTTCATCTTCGTGGCCGACGAGTCATTTAGCGAGGGCATTATTGGTCTGGTCGCCTCGCGACTCGTGGACGAATTCTACAGGCCGGCAATTGTGGCGGTAAAGGGAGAGCGGAGCACCAGAGCATCCGGCAGAAGTGTCCCGGAATTTCATATCACGAATGCCTTAGAGCGTTGTGCCGACCTTTTGGAACGATTCGGCGGACATTCGGCGGCCGCAGGATTTAGCGTGGCAAACGAAAATCTCGATGAATTGGAAGCACGATTGCGCGAAATCGCATCTTCTCAGCTATCCGGAATAGAATTGCGACCTGCCATTACCCTCGATGCGGTTGTTGGTTTTGAGGATCTTGATTGGAAATTGCAGGAGTTCATCGAAAGGATCGAGCCTTGTGGTGAAGGAAATCCGGTACCTCAATTTGCTGCCGCCAATACCAGAGTGTTGGGCAAGAGACAGGTAGGCAAAGACGGCACCCATCTCAAATTGACTTTGAAACAGGGCGGTAAAGTGTTCGATGCCATCGCGTTTCGCAAGGGCGAGTTATACTCGACGCTGCCCGAATTTATCGATATCGCATTCAAATTAGAACGAAGTGATTATTGGAATACCCCAAGCCTGGAATTGAATATAAGCGACATTAAAGAAGCGGGCTCGATCGATAAGATCGGGTGATATGTCTGGCCTGACTAATCAACGAGACGGTATTTGAATAGTGTCCACACAGCCTCAAAAGCATCTTTCAGCCCGATCTTCTTTCCTTCCGCATATTCACGTGGGTAGAAGGATATGGGCACTTCTACGATGCGGACTTTGCGTTTCAGCAGCTTCGCAGTGATCTCGGGTTCAAAATCGAATCGATTGGATCTCAAGGGAATGGATTGGATTAGTTCCCTTTTGAAGAGTTTGTATCCCGTTTCCATGTCGGTGAGAATGCTGTTGTAGAGAAGATTGGTCATGAATGTCAGCAATTTGTTGGCAACCATGTGCCAAAACATCGCTGAACGACGCGGGGCTCCTAAGAAGCGCGATCCGTATACGACGTCCGCTACCCCATCCTCCATTGGTTTCAGAAGCGCGGGATAATCTCTGGGATCGTATTCGAGATCGGCGTCTTGAATCAAAACCAGATCCGAGGCTGCCGCATGGATGCCCGTACGGACCGCAGCGCCTTTTCCCGAGTTTTTCTCATGCAGGATAAGATTGATCTTGGGATGCGAATTCTGCATTTCATGCAGGATTTCCCGAGTGCCGTCTGTCGAACCATCGTCGACAATCACGATTTCGTCGACCAAATCTAAAGCATCGACCCGTTTCAATATTTCTTCGATCGTATTTTTTTCGTTAAACACCGGCATAACGATTGTAAGCGTCATAACGCCGATTGTACCTGTAATGCGGTGAAATGGGAATAAGTGGGCATTTGCTCACAGGGCGGGCTGTATATATAATCCAAGATGCGCGTTATCCAATTCATAGCATTGGTGGCGTTTTTATCGAATTAATTCGTAGGTAGGGAGGTACGGGATGTCATTACCTCGAAGTTCAGTTGTGTCGAAACGTCGTGAGCGAGCGACCACAACTTCCAACTTAAGATTCACCCCGGCCCCTGTAAGTCGTGTCGAAGATACGGGGCTTACTCAGCTTTGGCTTCAGGACCTGGCGCTGAAAATTCTATACTTCCAGGGCTACAAAACGGGATTCAGCGTGGCCGAAACAATCTCGCTTCCGTTTGCGGGAATCGTGGATCAAATCCTGGAAGCACTCAAACGGGAAAAATTCGTCGAAGTAAAGACCCAGGTGGGTTTCGGCGAAGGTTCGTACCAGTACGCAATTACAGGTGCTGGGATCGCTCGAGCTCGTGAAGCGCTGGACCGCAGTCAATATGCCGGACCGGCGCCCGTACCTCTGGAGGTCTACAACGATTCTATCCGCCGCCAAAGCCGCGGCAGGCCAACCGTACATCCCAGGATGATGCGTGAGGCATTATCCGATCTGACGCTCTCCGATAGAACGTTCAACAAAATCGGCCCCGCGGTGAATTCGGGAACTTCGATATTTTTATATGGACCTCCCGGAAACGGTAAGACTTCGATCGCGCAGGCAATCGGAGAAATCTTACTCGAAGAGGATTTGTACATTCCATACGCAATTGACATCGACGGTCAAGTCGTGAAAATGTACGATTCGGTCAACCATCAACTTGCACATGAAGAGGACGTTACAGAATCGGGCACGGGAAAATCGGGTTCTAAACGCGATCCGCGTTGGGTGAAGATCAAGAGACCCTTCGTTGTCGTCGGTGGGGAATTGACCATGGCGGGTCTCGACTTGGTCTATGATGACGTCAACAAATACTACGAAGCTCCATTCCAGGCCAAGGCGAACGGCGGCGTATTTCTCATTGACGACTTCGGCAGGCAGCAGGTTCGACCTAGAGATCTTCTAAATCGCTGGATCGTGCCGCTAGAAAATCGCATCGACTATCTCACGCTGCACAACGGACGGAAGGTCGAGTTGCCCTTCGACGTTTTGGTTGTGTTCTCGACCAATCTTCCGCCGCGCGATTTGGTTGACGAGGCATTCCTGCTCAGATTGCGGCACAAGATCGAAGTTGGCGATCCTACGTATGATGAATATCGGCAGATATTCAAGAAGGTTGCCGAGGGGAAGGGTGTAATTTATTCCGACCAGGGTTTGGCGTACATGCTTCAGGAATGGTACATCAAAAGAAATCGTAAATTGCGGGCATCGCATCCTCGTGACATATGCGATCAAATTTTGGATATTTCAAGATATCTCGGCGTCGAACCAGAGATGACGAAGGAAATGATCGACCAAGCATCTGAGGCGTACTTCGTCGAATTATGACAAAACGCAATATTATCAGTTGGCATTCTGACGCCCCGTTGGTGATTGCACACCGCGGGGCGTCTTTACAAGCACCGGAAAACACTATTGCTGCATTTTGCCTGGCAGCCGATTTGGGTGCGGATGCGATTGAGATGGACGCCAAGCTGACTGCTGACGATCGTGTTGTGCTCCATCACGACCTGCGATTGGAAAGGACGACGAACGGTACTGGGCGAGTGAAGTCATGGAATTTAAACGAAATCAAGCAATTGGACGCCGGCGAGAAATTTGACCTAAGCTTTAGAAACGAAAGAATTCCCACCCTCGAGGAAGTGATAGAAGCTGTTGGCGATCGACTGCTGTTGAACATTGAGTTGACCAACTACGCTTCACCGTTTGACGCATTACCGGATATCGTCGTCCGGATCATACGACAATACGGAATCCAAGGTAGCGTGCTTATCTCATCTTTCAATCCAAAAGCACTTCTCCGGGTTCGTAAAATTGAACCGGAAATACAATGTGGGTTGTTGATCAAATCATCGGAACCAAGATGGTTAAGACGTCTGCTGCGAATTGTGGTAGCGCACGATGCCGTTCATCCCAGTTTTGGCATACTTGGTCAGAATGAGATGGAAGAATATAAACGAAGTGGGAAGCGGGTGTTCGTCTGGACAGTGAATTTGTATGAGGATGTCATTCAGATGCTACGCCTGGGTGTTGATGGTATCATCACTGATGATCCGGGGTTTGTGCGGGGCATAATTACGCGCGGTTGGCAATAGTAGATGTATTACACTTCATGCGTTTCGTTGTGGCGAGGGAGGCAATGTTGAAGGAACAAGAGGAATGGACGATAAGCGATCTGATCTGTGCGTGCATCTCGAGACAGGTAGTAAACGGCGAGGTCGTCGCGCAAGGACTGGCAACTCCGCTTGTGGCTGCAGGGTACTTGCTTGCCTGGTACACACATGCGCCCGATCTTTACTTTGCTTCGGCGATCGGACAGAGTGTATGCCGTGAGGGTGCCTCATTAGGACTTGCGGATGTAGAAGCGCTGTGGTTGGAAAATGCGTTGAATCACTACAGTTTCGTTCAAGTCGCAATGGAATTTCTGCCACGCATACGTCCGAAGGAATTCTTCCGTCCTGCCCAAGTGGATTCGCATGGAAATTTCAACAACATTGCCTTCGGTGGCAATTATCGGCAGCCCAGGATGCGGCTTCCCGGAAGCGGAGGGATACCGGATGTGACGCCGATCCTTTCCGATATCTACCTCTACGTTCCCCGGCATTCAAAAGTCACGTTTGTCGATAAATTGGATTACTTATCTGGATTGGGGCATCACCCGAAGAGGACGAAAGGAAGTGGTCCTCGCTATCTCGTGACAGATCTCGGCCAATTTGATTTTGAGGGCGGCAAGATGCGTATTACGCATCTGCATCCAGGTGTAGCACTGGAAAGAGTCGTGGCAAAAACGGGTTTCGAACTCGAAGTGTCGCCGGACTTAACCGAGACTGAGCCACCCTCGCGGGAAGAGATTTATTTGCTTTATGACGTCATTGATCCCCTGGGAATCCGTCGTTTGGAGTCAATGAGTGGACCGAAAAGGCGGGATGCGATGCGGGATGTGCTGATGAAAGAACTTGCGCATAGCCATAATGTGTAACCATGTTTATCTTATGAATTGAAATCATTACCTCAGTTCGCTTGTTCCCTTACGATCACGAGGATATACTTCGGCATATGCGACGTTTTTTATTGGTTATCATCTCCCTTAGCATGGTTCTGATTCCGTACGTCGGAATCGGGGAGGCTTCTGGACTCACGCAAACAGATCCCGCTGCGGATTTGTTGGAAAATATGACGCCCGAAGAAAGAGTCGGGCAGCTTTTTCTTGTCACCTTCGAGGGTAGAGAAATCGAAATCGACGATCCTGTTTATAAGCTTATCGTCGATAATCATGTTTCCGGTGTTCTACTCGAAAAGAACAACAATAATTACGGTGAAGGTCCGGATGCGTTGCGAGACATTCGAAATTTAATTTCCACGTTGCAAGACATCGAAAGCTCGGGCTCAAGCGATCCTGCGAATTCTCAGGTCTATATCCCTCTTCTCATTGCGACCCGTTTCGAGAGTGGGTGGCCGTATTCGGAAATACTTTCAGGATTATCTGATTTGCCGGATCAAATGGCGATCGGCGCAACCTGGAATACCGATTATGCATACCAAGTGGGGAGTGTGATCGGGAGGGAACTGGATGCCCTGGGTTTCAACTTTCTAATCGGACCTTCGCTGGATGTGCTCGAGGAACCTCGTCTCGTTAAAGAAGGTGATCTCGGCGTACGCACCTTTGGTGGTGATCCCTATTGGGTCGGACAATTGGGGCGTGCGTATATTTCCGGCGTTCATGACGGTTCAAACAACGGTATGAGTGTCGTCGTAAAACACTTTCCCGGACTTGGCAGTGCAGACCGGCCAATCGAAGAAGAAGTAGCCACTGTGCGGAAATCTCTGGAACAGTTAAAACAAATTGAATTGGCACCGTTTTTCTCGGTGACGGGAGCTGCCCCTGGATCGAACAGCGAGATCGCAGATGGATTGCTCGCTTCCCATATCCGTTACCAGGGTTTCCAGGGAAATGTGCGTGCAACCACACGACCGATCAGTCTCGATCCGCAGGCTTATTCACAATTGATGGCGCTCGAGCCGTTGGCAGTGTGGCGGGAGGCGGGAGGCGTCACCGTTAGCGATTCTTTGGGCACGCGGGCAATTCGACGTTTTCGGGATCCAACAGAACGGACTTTCAAATCACACCTTGTCGCAAGGGATGCATTTTTAGCAGGTAACGACCTTTTGATACTGTCTGATTTCAAAAATCCGGAAGATGAAACAGAATTGGCGACCATACAATTTACGTTGGATTTCTTTGCACAAAAATATCGAGAAGATACATCCTTTGCCCAGCTTGTAGATAACGCCGTGATGAGGATCCTCAACCTGAAATTGCGTATGTTCGGAGAAGAATTCCGAAGAGCGCGGGTTTATCCGCCGTCATTTTTCCCCGGAGGTCTCGGGGAAAATTCCGAAATCACAGCGCTGGTCGCCATGTCGGCATCAACGCTGGTCAGCCCATCGCAGGATGAAGTTATTCAAAGGCTCGGTGGTGCTCCTCAATTGGGAGAACGAATATTGTTTTTTACCGACGTTAGGATGGTGCGGCAGTGCTCGACCTGCGAGGATCAACAATGGATGAACGTACGCGGCTTAGAACAGACGGTATTGAGTCTGTATGGTCCGGCCGCTGCGGGTGAAGTGGGTTCGTGGAATTTAAGTTCATATAGTATGGCGGATTTAGCCTATTTCCTTGGTGCGCCGGTTGAGGGAGTTGTCGAGACGGCTCTTGCACCGCCCGAAGAACTGGAGCAGTTACTCATATCGGCAGACTGGCTCGTATTTTCTGTACTGGACGGCAGCGAAGACGTGTATGGATCGAACGCGCTGAAATTGTTATTGGATCAACGTCCTGATCTGGCACGAAATAAACAATTGGTTGTTTTCGCACACGATATACCTTACGGCTTGGACGCGACGGATATCAGTAAAGTCGATGTATATTACGCACTCTATGGCAGCAGCCCCATATTTGTCGATGTCGCCGCGCACCTGCTGTTTTTAGAGCAATCAGCTCCAGGGGCTTCCCCGGTCAGCATACCCGGTATTGGATACGATCTGATCGAAGCCACATCGCCTGATCCTGAACAATTGATTACACTTCTGCGAATTGGAGCAACACCAAGTGAAGCCGGGGGAGAAAATACGGAAGAAGAAAATCCAGAGTTATCGATCGGCGATGTTGTAACATTGAAAACGGGCCGGATACTCGATACGAATGGACATCACGTTCCGGATGGAACGGTCGTAGAGTTTATGATTACTCAACAAGGCGAAAACATAACCTCCACGACCGTAGATGCGACGACGCAAATGGGGTATGCTGAAATCAGCATTACATTAGAACGATTGGGGCTGATGACCATAACCGCGCGCAGCGATCCGGCACGCACGTCTGAAACTTTGCAGATCAACATTCAGGAAGGGGCGCCGATCGAGGAGGCGGTCGTGACGCCGACGCAAGTGCCCACTTCCGATGCTGCGACGGAGGATGTAGCTCAGCCACCGACACCTTCCGCCACCTTGACCAGCGGGGGGGAAGAAACAGGTACGGAAAAGGACGTTATTACTTTTCCGCACTTCTTATTCGGAATGCTTGGGGTATTGTTTTCAGGAAGCTACGCTTACATGCTTGCAAATCGCAGCGGAATGACAGAAAAGATGCAAATGCGCTGCGCGATGATACCCATAATTGGGAGCCTGATTGGCTATAATTATGTTGCACTAGGATTTCCCGGAAGCAACGTGCTCCTGCAGTCATTGGGGATGTTTGCAGGATTAATAATGACCATCGTATGGGGTTTAATATGTGTGGTCGCGGTGAAAATATGGTGTCTCGAATTCGTCAAATCAACGTGAGATTGTCAAGGCTGACACAATAAACAGGAGCATTGCTAGCCCGATCAGCGCGCGATCGACTTTTGATCGGAAGAAGACTTGATATTTGTTCGGAAAGGATTGCTGAATACGCATTCTCGTCGGAAGTGCATCACCGAACAAAGCCGTTCGAAGCGAGGCGATATCCTGGGGTCGATCATCAGGGTGCAGTGCAAGCGCCCACATCACAACCTCGCTTACTTTGGTATCGATGGCATTGTTGATGCTCTTTGGTGAAGGCAATCCATCTGGCTGCAAGAACCTTTGCTTGGCATCCATTGGAGGGTGGTTGGTGAGCAGATGATAAAGTGTAGCGCTGAATGCATAGATATCGCTGCGAACATCTGTATGACCGGTGTCGCCACCGTATTGTTCGAGCGGTGTGTATAAAGCAGTACCGCGCCCCTGTATAACGGTAACCGTCATCTCATCTGGCGCCATTTGTTTTACGAGTCCAAAGTCTACCAGTTTTACCAAACCCGACGGAGTGAGTTTGAGGTTGCTTGGCTTAATATCGCGATGGATTACCGGAGGGGTTTGGGCGTGGAGATATTCCAGGGCATCCGCCAATTGTGATCCCCACTCAAGCACTTCAGATTGATCTAAAAATTCACCCTTTCGGCGTGCTCGGTCCATCACCGTTTTTAGATCGTCGCCGGGGACAAAATCCATTACAAGGTAATCACACTCGTCAACGGAGAAAAAGTCGGACACTTTGGGCAGATTTGGATGATCCAGACGAGCAAGAACGGAAGCCTCACGATAGAATTGCTCGTGAGCTTGTGTGCGTAGATCATCAGGGATGTTTCGATCTTGTTGCACTTCTTTGACGGCGCACTGACGTCCTGGGAGGCGGAGATCTTCAGCCAGATAGATCGATCCCATACCGCCACGGCCGATGATTCGCAATATTGTATAGCGCTCTTTTAGAACTTGATCCTTAGTCAGAGGTTTCAATGATCGTCCCTCAAGTTTAGGGCTTACGAAAACAGCGCGGCGGCATTTAATACCTACTCGAAAGCAATTTGCCGTAGCTCTTGACGCCGCCGCATACAATTGGATTATACTCAGATATGCGTACGCAGCCAGTAGTACCATCGGAGAGGTGGTTCCGTGCCAGATGAAGAGCTGGATGTCCCTTATATCGTAATGCAGACAGGGAAGCTGACAGGAGAACGTCGATCGCTTGACGATGACACTTTCATCATCGGGAGAGGTGCGGACAGTGATCTTGTCATACAGGATCGACAAGTATCCAGGTATCACGCAAGAATACGACAAACACCGGAAGGGTACGTGATCGAAGATCTGGGGAGTAAAAACGGTACCCATCTTAATGGTGTAAAAATACCTGGGCCTGTTCTACTGCAGGATGGCGACGTGATCCAAATTGCATTGGCGATGGAAATCATTTTCATTGGTGTGGATGCGACTGTACCTCTGTCCGAACAGCAGGCAACGCAGATGGGTTTGGGCAGATTAAAAATGGATCCACAGGCTCACCGAGTGACGATTTACGATGAGGAAATCGAGCCGCCGTTATCTCCACCACAGTATCGTCTGCTTGAATTGCTGCACAGGAATGGTTCTCGCGTAGTAACCAGAGATGAAATCGCTGAAGTTGTCTGGCCCGGCACGAAGGGGGTTGGAGTGTCGAATCAAGCGATAGACGCATTGATACGTCGTTTGCGTGACCGGCTAGGCGCCGTCGATCCTGATCATCCGTATATCGAAACGGTTCGCGGATTGGGTTTTCGATTTAACAATCCCGTTTGACGTTCAATTCATATAAGAATTGAAAAAGCGCACAGATAAATGTGCGCTTTGTGGAGATGGCGGGAATCGAACCCGCGTCCGAAGATGTTGATTGCTGAACGTCTACAAGCGTAGTCGATCTATTACTTTTTCACTCGTTACAGTTGCCAATCGACAGGCTTCTGATTGAGCTATCCACTAGAGCCCGAGAGCTCTGCTAACACGCGAGCCGTGGAATCTCGTGTGGTACCTCGTCCATTTGTCACCGATCTGTTCACCGGACAAGGGAGGTAAACAGCGGCGGGTCTTGTATTTACAAGACCGGAGCTCGTTCTCTAGCAGTTTATGCCGCTAAAGGAAGAGCCGCAAAGTCAGTGCGTTTGGCACTTAAGGTTTTGCACTGATTTTTCGAGATCGGTGCCTCTCGGCTTGCAGTCCAGTATCATCCAACTCCGTCGAAACCGATCATCCCCAGAGAAATTATATCATTGAAAACAAGTAAAGATATTTTGTAAAAATGCGCATAGCCATACACTTATAATACTTACATTTTCGCTAAATAATTTCTTATTAAATAATAACAGGCTATGCGAAATGTATGTTGAGGATTATTTTCATCTCGCGGGGGAGAACTACCATGTGCTGTCCGGGAAAGTGGTGATTGAAGCGGCTGTATGAATGTGCTTGTACATCGTTACATACGTAAAGGGTTCGCCAAGAATACCGTCGTGGATCGACCAACTTCTGCCGCGGATCGTTTTCTCCATCCCTTTCATGCGGAACGGGGTGCTGTCATCGAGTTTATTATACAGAGGCCCGTCTTTGGAAAATTGCTCATTGATTGCGTGCATACGCTTTAAACCTTGTTGATAGGCGAAACCGTAGCGTTCGAAAATAACGGCGTTATGGTAATACAATGGCTCCACGAAATATATCGTCTGTCCCAGCGATTCGGCGAAATCTTCAAACGCACGAATTGAATGCTGCAATATCCTCAAACCACTGCGAACTTGACCAGGCGCGAGCCCCGCTTTCATGGCAGACAACTCGGCCTCAATGTTGCGCCTGAGTGTGCCAAAATCCGTCTTCGACCCGTCGGGCATACGGTCGACATTATAACGGGGAGAATCGGGATCGTTGACGATATACAATAATATATGCAGCTGTCCGTTAATCGTGTCAGTTATATGGGCGTAAAGCAGGGGATCCTCGGCTTCATAAGAATGACGTAGGTCTAGAATGACCTCTGTGCTGCCTGATTCACACTCAAGCCGCAGGAGATCTCGCCCTTCGACATCTTTGTAATCGGAGGGGAGGTTGAAACGTTGACGTAACACCTCAGGTATAAAACGTCGATAAATCGAAGTCTTTTCCCCAAGCGTGAGCTGATTTACGGCAGCTATCGATTGGGGACTCATCATGAACGATTCCTCTTTGACATGCTGCGATCGATTTCACGTTGAGCGTCACGTTTGGCAATCGCACGCCGTTTGTCATACTTCCGTTTGCCACGTGCGAGAGCAATTTCGACTTTTACACGGCCGCGTTTAAAATACATCCGGAGTGGAATGATCGTGTACCCACGCTGTTGCATCAAGTCCTTCAGCTTCGAGATCTCTCGCCCGTGCAAGAGAAGTTTCCGCGACCGCTTCGGATCATGATTGAAACGACTCGCCGGATCGTAAGGCGCAATGTGGACATTGACCAACCATGCTTCCATATCCGTTATTTGAACATACGCCTCCCGCAAGCTTACTCGGCCGGCACGTATCGATTTTATTTCCGTTCCCTTCAAGACGATCCCAGCCTCGAAGGTATCGTACAGGAAATAATCGTGGGTTGCTTTCCGATTCGTAGCGATGTTCTTCGTTCCGGTCTGCTTCACAATCCACCTGGCGAGGTTTCTTTCAAGTATTGAATGGCCGCTTGAAGAAACGGCTCGTTGTCTCCATTATCTGTGCTAATGGGAATATCCGGTTGTAATCCTTGTTGATCAAATCTCTCCAGATCCGGCGTCATCCAGCGCGCGGATGTAATATATAAACTGGACCCGTCTCTCAAAACGAGTACCGATTGTACAACTCCCTTGCCAAAAGTTGGACGGCCGATCAACGGCGCGCGTCCATTGGCTTGCAGTGCTGCCGCAACGACTTCCGCAGAACTCGCAGTGGCATCGTTGACGAGGACGACGAGAGGGATATTTTGGCCTTCACCCGGGTTTTCCACATCGTACTGGATACGTTCCTCTCCCTTCTTCTGCTCGTATAATATCGTTCCTTCCGGAAGGAAGAATTCAGCCACCGCCACGCCGGAATCCAATATTCCACCTGGATTGTTGCGTAAATCTACTATAACAGCCTTCACGCCATTCTTGAGAAGATCGTCATAGGTTTGTTCGATCTCTCTAGGCGTCTGCTCACTGAATAATGAAATCTCGATCACGGCAATGTGCGTTTCCTGTTCGAGGAAATAGCTGGAAACTGAAGGAATGGCGAACGTCTGTCGCTCGATGCTGAGAATGATCTCAGTTCCTTCCGCATTTCGGCTTGCAAGTGTAATTATGACCTCCATCCCGACGGGGCCGCGAATCATCGATAGCACTTCGTCTTGATCCATCTCCGAGAGGACCGGCTCGCCATCTACAGCGATAAGAATGTCGCCGTCCACGACGCCTGCGGTGGCTGCAGGACTTCCCTCGAATGGAAAGAGGCGATAACGGCCATTCTCATCGCGCGACAAGTGTGCCCCAATTCCGCCATATTCTCCACTGAGGGTGTCGGATTGAATTTCGGATGCCGCGGGCTCGAGATATATCGTGTAGGGATCTCCAATAATCATGCCTTTGATCATCCCGCGCTCCAATTCAATTTGTTCCGGAAGCTCGCCCAGGAAATATTCGTCAATCAGATTCTGGGCTTCTTTCACCAAGGCATAGTGCTCGTTCGATGGAGGCCACAATGCATGAATTTGATATCCTACTATCACAGAAGGAAGAACTAGAAGGATGCTATACAAAAGTAATACCAAGAGCCTACGTTTTGAATCTAGCATAGTAAAGTCCATGCCTGGCATTGTAGCACGACTTCGTCCACCCATATGGCCAAGCGATCACTTTTGTTTCGACTATAATTGCATGCAGCAGAATATTACCGAGGGAGACCTTTGTCACGCATCATACGGACCGAGAGCCCAGCTCGAACCAGAGAGAAAATGCTGCAATTTCTAGCAAGTGCATTTTATTTTTATCGCAATGAAGAAACCAGTAAAACGCAGCAAAAAGACATTTGCGCCTTCGCGTTGCAAACTCTGAAAGCACTGGCAGCGTCGATCGATCAATCAGCCAGAGCGTGGGAAAACCGCGATTATTGGGTAAAGGCGGATCGGTTGAGAAGTGATTGGGAATGGACAACCAGTGCATACAATGAATTACTTACCGCACTCCGTACGGATAATATCTCCAGTGCACTAAATCTTCTCGAAAATATTTCTGTACATTTCGAATCCGTGACCTTGCCCAGAAATAAGTCCAGCCGCAGCCTCTGGAAAGGCGCCTGGGTAAAATGGAAAAATCCGTAGCAGCTATTCCCCGTTTACGCCCTTCAATAAGCACCCTGGGCGGCTAGAACAAACGCGACTTCAAGGCCCACTTGCGCGGATAGAATGTCAGCGCAATAATTTGAACACCGTGATTCTTGTATCAAAAATGAGCTCACTTAGGCCTGCTCGATGACCGCAGTTGCAGAACAAAATAGAATCAGCCATCCTCGCACCTCGATATTGGTGGTCGATGAAGATACGAAATTTCTCGATCGAATTGCTGGCTGCCTGAAAGAATCCGGTTACGTCGTTTGGAAGTCCAATAAGGGGAACGATGCTCTTAAGCTGCTTCCTAAAGCACAACCGAAATTAATCCTTGCTTCATCGACTCTGGCAGATCTTGAGGGCATTCTTTTCTACAAGGCAGTCAAAGAAGCCATCGGTGATCAGTCGGATTTTCTCTTCCTGGCATCTCAAGAATGCCTGGATGATCCCACCATCCGACAGACGATGACGCTCGAAGGCTTCCTCACGAAGCCATTTTCAAACCAAACCCTGCTTGCAACAGTGAAAGCCCGTATGCAGTCATCGCAAAGTCCAAAAACGGCCCAGCAAACCGATGAAAGAACCAAAACCTGGTTGCTGGTTGTGGAAGACGATGTGGCAATGTTGATTGCGTTACGTGACATTCTCGAAGGCGCCGGTTATCAGGTGAGTACGGCGACGAACGGTAAAGAAGCCCTGGACCGCTTCCGTGAACTGAACCCCGCGCTGATTCTTTCCGATATCTCAATGCCCATCATGGATGGCATCGAGCTTTTTGCAGCCATCCGTCAGGTGCCCGGAGGGAAAGCAGTCCCCTTTATCTTCCTGACAGCACGCGGCACCAGGCAAGATGTTTTTGCCGGAATGTCCCTTGGTGCCGATGATTACATAACAAAACCCGTTACCAGCCAAGAACTCATATCGGCAGTTAAGGCACGCCTGACACGCGCGAATGAACTCTTGTTGGCCCAACTGAAAATCGCCTACAAATCTAGTCTCCTTGCCCTTGCCAATGCGATAGAGGCCCGCGATCAATACACTCATGATCACGTATTGCGAACCAATGCATATGCGCAGGCAATGGCACTAGAATTGGGCTGGAGTGAATCGAAACGAGAGATTCTGGAATATGGTGCTATTCTGCACGATATCGGTAAACTCGAAGTCCCCATTACAATTTTGCAAAAAGATCAAAAACTCTCATCCGACGAGTGGGAGAAAATGAGTCAACACCCAGTAGTAGGTGGGCATATGATCGAAGGCATCGATTATTTGGCTCAAGCCGTCCCAATTATCCGCCATCATCACGAACGATGGGATGGGCAAGGTTATCCGGATGGCCTCAAAGGAGATGAGATTCCAATCGGTGCCCGATTACTTGCTGTCGTAGACTCATTTGAGGCATTGACCACCGACCGGCCCTACCGAAAAGCAATTACTCCGGAAGAGGCATGCGAGGAAATCATCAGTCATTCCGGATCAAAATATGACCCCGCCATGGTCGCAGTTTTTAAGAGATGTTGGGACAACGGGATTATTCTCGAAATTTTGCACAACTCGACCGGCGCATAGAACGAAGACACGTAAGTTAATCCGAGACGGGTTCGTCAGCTTTTAACTCGAAAGTCAGCTTCAAGGCTGATTATGTTCAGCGGCACAGAATGAGAAACGCTACAATTCTCTGCAGTACTTCAGCTAGTGGCTTATATTCAACTCCAGATATAGGTTTAGCTTTCCTACAAGTGGTCTGGAGGTGAATGGACGGGAAAACATGAAACATGCTGTCGTTGGTTGGGAATCGACAACCCCAATACCGGATCAATCTCTGAGTAGGTATCTCATCGCGCGTAATGGGCGCCTGTTTTATGAAGACTTGGATCTAGCAGCGCTTTTCGAGGAAAAAGGTCGGTCGCTCAACCTCGAACGAGAACTCCACAGCCCGCTAGAAATCGTGTATCTTCCAATGATCCGCCGGCAAATCCACAACATGCAGGATATTTTTTCCCGGGCAATCGAAGATGTGAGGTACGCCGGCAAATTCCGATACGCATATGCATCTAAAGCAAACGCAGCGGAAGAAGTAATACGGACGACACTGAATGCCGGTGCGCAACACGAAATATCGTCCTTGATGGATATTGAAATTCTGCGTGTTATGCAGAAGCGTGGATTCCTCGATCCGCAAACCATGATTCTATGTAACGGATTCAAGCCTCCGAATTCGTCTTACGCAGACCAGATCGTGCAGTTCAAACGCGAACACGATCCTGTCATACCGGTGGTTGAAGATATTCCTGAATTATCATCGCTAATCGAATCTCATCTTCCTTTCGAAATTGGATTGCGTCAAAAAAGCTACGGCCTGCATAGAGATTTGTCTGAGATGGATAGTTCAAATTCCCGATTCGGCATGAACGTCCATGATATTTTTGAAGCCGCAGAGATCGCACACGATGCATCCAACATCAATCTGAAGCTCTACCACGCCATGGTAGGAAGCCAAATCGTTGACATTGATAATTTCGTAGAGCGGCTTCGTCCTCCTATAGAGATATTCGCCCGATTACGTCAAAAATATCCCGAACTTTCCATATTCGATTTCGGTGGCGGAGTGCCCGTGGCGATGACACTTGACTTTGAATGTGATTATCTGGCTTTCGCTGTTAACTTACTCTCAACGATCAAAGACATATGTGATAAATACAGTGTGGATGTTCCAGATATTATCGGCGAATTCGGCCGTTATACAGTCACGGAGCACGGGGCGCATCTCTTCAAAATCATCAGCGTGAAAGATAACGGTTCTAAGTATCCCTGGTACATCATCGATGGTTCGATCATGTCGTCCTTTCCCGACAGTTGGGCCCTGGGAGAACATTTCACGGTCTTGCCGCTGAACCATTTAGATCGACCATTCCAGCGTGTTCAATTGGGCGGTTTAACTTGTGACAGCGATGATATTTATCCACCTCACAAGAGCAAATCGCCGTTATTTCTTCCTGTCGATGCCGGTGATTTATATATCGGCTTTTTCGGAATTGGAGCGTACCAGGAGATGCTCGGAGGAGCGGGAGGCAGCAAGCATTGCGTTATACCCGAAGCAGATGAATTGATCATCGATCGAGATAAAGATGGGAAGTATAAGTTCGATTTGATTGCGGGGCAAGGACCTCGCGCCGTTCTCGGCAACCTCGGATATCGGCCGCGGGTATAACGAAGTTGACCTAATGGAACAAACCAGGAATAGATGAGGGCAGCAGATGAGAAGCATGGATCGAACGAGAATCATATTTATTGCCATCGTAGGACTGGCGCTTGCGATTGTTGTTTGTGGGTTTCTTTATAACAGGATCTCGGATCTGCTAACGTCAGGTGGTGAAACGCCGTCACCCTCTATTGGCGAGTCCGTACCCATCGATTTAAGCTCACCGGATCCGATATTCGGACCGAATTATAAAGCCAGCGATGGCTTACCCACTTACATCTGCGGCGCCGACGCGTTTGGCAGCTATTTCACCTTACAGCAAATGCAGATGTCGGGTAAGGACGTCGAACACGGGTTCCACCTTGGTATTATCCCCTTCCTTCTGGATGAGGATCCACGCTACGAAATTTCTGAAGAACAACGTACTGCACTTCTAGATCAAGGTGAGTGGGATTGCCTTCTGACCACCCTCGACTCCGTCGCGCTGACCAGCCCTGGTGCAATCACCGCCATTGTGGATGAGAGCGCAGGCGCAGATCAACTATGGGCGCGCGATATTCAAACCATCAACGATCTGGATGATAAACGAATTACTTTCTCCAGAGGGAGCGTTGGGGAATACTTTGTATACTATACCCTCTCGATTGCCAGGCTCAATCCCCGCTTTGATGTCACACTCGTTCCAGAGAATAGTGTTGCGGATGCCGTAGAAGCTTTTAACGCCGGCCAAGCCGATGCCGTTTCAGGATGGGAACCGGACATATACGAAGCGGAATCTAGCGGCGGCATCCCTCTGTTGAGTTCCGCGCAGTTACGTATCGTCATGGACGTCATCGTGACTTCACGTCAATCCATCGAAGCCAAAGCGAATACAGTGCAAGCATTCCATGACGCATGGTTTGATACACTCAAAACACAGGTGGAAGACTTCGAAGCTGCCGCCAGTCAGATCGCAGATTGGGGTCACAATGACTGGAGCTACGTTTATCCTGAAAGCGCGGAAGATGATCTTGTATTGTGGCTGGAGAACGTCGCCCAAGCCGACTTGAGCGACAACATACTTGTCATGCGTGATCCGGATCCAATCATCGACAGGCTTGAAACAGCTCGAAGAGTCTGGGCAGCATCCGGATTGGAAGTTCCTGCCGATGACGTCCAAGACCTGTTTAATCCGGGTTTCGTCTCGCGTTCCGCCGCCCAAGCCAATTTACAGGCCAATGGCGATCCGGTCAACAACAGCTTTTCAATATCCTCACAAATCGATCTGTCTGGGATCAGCACGGATGATGCTGCTACGCTCGCCGTACTCCCGTGCCGGCGTTTCGCGTTCTTGCCCGAATCGACAGAGTTGACCCTCGAATCACGCAGAATACTGGACGAATGCGTTCTGCCGACGTTATCTCAAAGCGTCGGGCTCCTTCTCCAGGTGAAAGGTTCGTCGGCTTGGCCGGGGCCGTCCGGACAGTACACCAAAGATGAAATTTCAGAATTCGCAATAGCGCGTGCACAATCTGTCGTTGATTACCTTGTCTCGCAGGGCATCGACCCGGCTCGATTCATCGTCGAAGGAATCTTGCCGCCTCGTGATCACTGGGAGACGGAGGATCCCGAGATTCAAGCCGAAGACCGCTACGTCGAAATGAGCCTGATCACGGTGGGTCGGTGAGAGTAAGCCATGGAAAACACGATTAACAAGTCCCGGAGGCCAGGCAAGGTGAAAAACGCCGCTCGAATCGTCATCCCTATCTTGACGCTTCTCATTTCAAGCATAGCTTGTGATCTCACAGGTTCAAGTGGTCCAGAGAAGAACGCCGTCCTTCTAGACCTCGTCGCAAATAGTAACCTGCATGCATGGCTCGAGACCGCCGTGGACAATTTCAACGACGCGGATTTTGAGACTGCCGACGGCCTGCCGATCTATGTTGAATACCAGATCGTCGAAGCGGGTCAATCCGTCGTGAATATGACCTCCGGCGGCGGAATTCCAGCGCTTTGGATCCCTGACGACCCGGTGTGGGGAGAAATCTTGGCCGATCAAGGGGTAGGTGTTTTTGCCGACGATTGTGACAGCGTAGTAGAAAGCCCTCTGGTGATTGCTATGTGGCGACCGATTGCCGAAGCTTTGGGCTGGCCGGGGCGTGAGTTGGGTTGGCTGGATGTCGGCAGTCTTGCAGCCGATCCCAGCGCCTGGGATTATTACAGCGGCGGTCAGTATGGGGACAGTCTGAGACTTGGCCACACCCATCCAGGATTATCCGCATCTGGGACGGGCACGCTGCTCTCACTCGTTCAAGCAGCTCAATCAAAGACGGAGGCCGTACAACCCGAAGAGATACAACTGCCGATCGTGCAGGCTTCTGTCGGCGCGTTCGAGGCTGCGGTATCGTGGTTCAGCAGCAGCACGGAGGGATTGGCTCAGACGATGCGATCTCGCGGAATCGATTTCCTTGGAGCGGCGATCGTCTACGAAAGCACGGTTTATGAATATGGTTCGGGCAATGTGGATATTGTTCCCATCTATCCACTTGAAGGAACGTTTATCGCCACCAATCCGGCATGCATTAATTCGTCACTCTCTGTTGAGCGGATGCAAGCAGCGGAGATTTTTCGTAATTATTTACTCGGCGAAGAAGGTCAACAATTGGCACTCGAGCATGGGCTGCGTGAGGTATCGGGAGAATCACCAACGACGTTCTTGAGCAATCAAGATGGATTCGACGTCCATCAACCGGCTCGCGTATTCGATGCGCCTAGTGTTGATTCCGTTTATGCCGCACAAGATTTATGGCAATCTGCTCGTAAGGACGTCAATCTAGCGATGTTGATCGACATTTCCGGCAGTATGCGCGGTAATAAGATCGCCAGCGTCCAGGATGCAGCCGTACGCTTCGTCGAGCAAATGGGGGACGATGATTACATTTCCATTATCGCATTTGCAAACGAGACGTTCGTCCTCGTCGAATATCAACAAGTAGGAGAAGGACGAACTGCGGCAATCGACGCAATTCGTAATTTAGAAGCTGGCGGAAATACGCCTCTGTACGACGCTCTGGGTGTTGGTGCAGCGTTGATCGACAGACATTCCTCTTCTCAATACAGCAATGCGTTGGTCGTTCTGACGGACGGCATGGACACGGGAAGTACGCGCTACGACTTTGATCGACGCCTTTTCGACCTCGTCACTGCAAACGGCACAACGGTTTTTGCCATCGCATACGGAAACGACGCGGATGAGGATCTTTTAGAGGAATTAGCGCTGCAAACGAATGGCAACTTTTACATCGGTGATGAAGCGAGCCTCATTTTGATTTACGAGGAGATGTCCGCCGCATTCGGCGGCAACGTTGGAGTGGGGAGGTAGCCCCTTATTGGCCAACCTGCCGCATGAGGATATAAACGTGGGAGCCCGCGATAGAAAAGTAGAACCAAGGAGGGTGGTATATCGGCCGTAGAAAGAATATTCGTACGGATGTGAGAAACGAAACTGCCAATTCACACTGGCAATATGCTATGAAAAAGGAGAATGTAGAATGGCATCCCTATTAGAAAAAGTATCAACGCTAATTTCAGCCAACCTCCACGCACTCGTGGACCAGGCTCTCTCGACCAACAGCATGGCGGTAATCGATCAGTACATCCGCCAGGTCGAGAATCACCTGGAGGACCTGGAAGATGCTGCCGCGACGGTTGGGGGCGAAGCGAAGTCGATCAGTCGTAAGCTCGAAGACTTGCGGTTAAAATCTGAAGAATTGGATAAGGCCGTTGATGCATTTCTGCAAGAAGGAAATGATGCGGCTGCCACCGCAGCGCAAAGTCGACTGAACAGTACGGAACGTCTGATCGAGACGTTCCAGGAACAGCTCGCCCGGCAGGAGACCGAGTATCAGAAGCTTCTCGATGCGAAGGTGAAACTCGAAGCTCGTCTGTCTACAATGAAGACACAGCGCACTGAACTCCAAGCCCTGCTCGAACTGGCGAAGAGCAAAGAGACGATGGTCAAAGCCATGAAGAGTCTGGATGACCTCATGGGTGTTGGCGACAGCGACATCAGTCGTCTCGCAGAAAGCATCCAGAAGGGACTTGACAAGGCGACGACCGTCACCGAACTGCGTTCGACGTCACTTGATGAGCAGATCGATTCCATCCTCGACAAGGGCAAGATCGATGCTCAACTCGCAGAACGCAAGAAAAAGTTGAAGATCGAGTAAGATCATTCGGACTACCCAGGCTGCCCTGGGTAGTCCGAATCATTCAAAATCATCATGAACATCTTTCGTCCAGAACTGCCTGAAGAGGCACGTTCAACCATCGTACAATACGCATTTTTCCGCTGGGAAAATGCAATCGTGATCGCAGGAACGATCTTGCTCATCGCGTTGATGCCCCAGCCATTCCCCTGGTGGCCCTGGTGGGGCTGGTTGCTGCTTGGGTTGATAGGCGTAATTTCGATCTTGTTCTCGAGTATCACCAACGAAGAGTTCAATGCGCGTATGCTGTTGAAAATCTTTCAGAGACAGTTCGATTTGAAACGCATAAAGGATCCACAGCTGCACAATAAACTTACCTCAGCCCTCGAGTATCAACGCAGGATATTCACGAAAACGCGTTTTCCAGAGACCAGTGTGATGAAAGAACGTGCGGATGGAACTAACAATCAACTGAACGATTGGATCCGCAATATGTACCGGTTGGCGATCCGGCTGGATACATATCGGCGCGACAAACTCATGCGCCAGGATCTCGATCAGATCGTAGAAACGATCGATAAACTCAAGGATCAGCGCAAGCGTGAAACCAGCGCTCCGCTCAGAAAGCAATTGGAAGACGTCATCGAAAGCAAGGAGAAGCAGCTCGAGACGATGCAAGCGCTGGAAAACCGCATGAAGCAGGCCGAGTTATCGCTTGAGCAAAGCCTTACGGCGCTAGCTACTGTTGATAGCCAGGTCCAATTGATCGACGCCGAGGATATCCAAAGCGGTCGCTCGATCCGTTTGCGGGAAGACATACAGGAACAGGTCTTGCGATTGGACGATTTGGTGAGCAGCATCAACCAGGTGTACGACTATCACTCTCGCGCCTTGTGATCGTGCGGTATTTTTACCGACCACACAAATACCCGGTTCAGTAATGTGAACCGGGTATTTTTACATGTAATGAATATTCAGAGGTAACGAATAGAACATATGTACTGTTCTCGTGATTTGTGTGGATACTTTCTCAACAGTTAAGGTTGCATCAAGGGTATGCGGGGAAGGGCATACAAAGTGACATGTTTCATGATACTTCTCTTCAAGATTGCCGTTTACGTGACTGAGCACATAACGAGAATACCGACCAGATGAACGACCGCCGGAGCAGGGCAGCTTGACATCGCCATGATAGATGCTAAAATGCTTATGGTTATGATAAGTATCATTAGCATAAACATAGATAAGGTAGCAATATTTTCGATATCCCTTCTTTCAAGGTACTATAATGACTTCAAAATCCATTCTTGAAGCAATGGAAACTTACTTGGAAGGCGTATCCCTTTCTCGCAGCCCCAACACAGCACGCACGTATCGTAACGCGCTGGCTGCTTTCGCAGTCACGCTTGAGAGTATAGGAGTGGATATCGAAACCCAATCCGCATCGATTTCTTCGGAAGATTGGATCGCCGATTTTGCTACTGACCTGAAGAATTACGCCCCGGCAAGCGAACGGCTTTATCTAACCGCCGTTACAGGATGGTTCGAATATTTGGCCGCAGAACGTTTGGCTGAAATCAACTTACCCAGACTCCGCCTGATTATTCGCCGGCGGGCGCGAAGGCCCGGCAAGCGGCTGCCCCAATTTCCCCGTTCCGAAATCGAGGAAATCATCGATCACGCCGATCATCTCAGAGCCGCAGCGCACGAGGACGAACGCGAACGTTTACGAAATTTGCGGGATCGGGCCTTCATCCTCACTCTGGCCGATACGGGGCTGCGCGTTCACGAAATATGTAAGCTGCGCCGGGGCGACATCGATTGGAATGAGGGCCGCGCTGTCTTGATCGGAAAAGGAGATCGAGAGGCCGTAGTCCGATTTTCCAGCCGATCGTTGACCGCACTAAAGGACTATCTAGCCGTACGCGGCAAACTCGACGGTCAGACAGGAAAGCCCCTGCATTCTCTACCGTTGTTTGCTCGACACGATCTCGGCGCAGGAAATCGGATCCTACCCATATCGACGACCACTGGTCGTGCAATAGTGCATCAGCGTGCACGCGAATCGCTTGGTCCGGATTCCGACGGCGCGATCACGCCCCATTCCTTTCGGCACTACTTCGTCACAACCGTTCTACGCGCATCTGGCGGGAATCTCAAACTCGCACAAGAACTAGCCCGGCATCGCAATATCGCCGTCACCCAGCGTTACGCGCACCTTTCGGATGACGAATTGGATCGGGGCTATCACGATATATTCGATCGCAGACGATAGGAGTTAGGAGCGTGAAATAACGGCTATACGCAGTCCTGTGCACTGTCTCGTCAAAAACTGTATTTTCCTTTTTGGATGAATTTACACAAAGGTTGCGTATTTTTACGTCTTTACTATAGTGAGGAATAATCTCACGCAAGGAAACCAGAGGAGACTGAAAGCATCCATACAGCAATGGACGAAACGGATGCCGGAAAAATGCTGCGTTATTTGTTGATCGTTGGTGTGGTCTTTTTGGCCTTTGTTGGACTCGCCAGCGTCGTTTGGGGCGACGCGACGGATCGCTACGTTCCCGAAACCGGTCACGTTATCGACGCGCATTTCGTTGCGTTCTATGATAAACATGGTGGCAAACAAATCCTCGGCGATCCGATTACGGATGCCTTCACAGATCCCAAGACGGGACTGCTGATCCAATATTTCGAGAATGCACGTTTGGAACTCATCACGGGTGAAAAAACAGAATGGGCCGTTCAACTTGCCCCTCTGGCCCAGATGATTTTCGGGTGGGACCAATCATCGGAGGACGAACTATCGCAATCCGTTCCTGGCTGCCGATTCTTCCCGGAAGCGCGGTTTTCGGTCTGTCACGCCTTTCTTGAATTTTTCGAACAGCATGGCGGAGTTGAAGTATTTGGACTTCCGATCTCAAGCAACCGTGTCGAAGAAGGTAATCTCGTTCAATTATTCCAAAGATTCCGCCTCGAGTGGGTTTCAGACGATTCTTCCGACCATGCGATTCTCATCTCACCACTGGGCAGAATCCATTTCGGGCTCGCAGGCTACGACTCCAAACTGCTCCAGCCAACATCATCCAATACGAACGTTTCGGGAAATAAAGAAGAACTCCACATCGAGACTTCATTATCCACTCCCCTACTGGAAGCAGGTGCAACACAAGTTGTATATGTCACCGTTCGTGACGACGACCTCAACCCGCTTGAAGGAGCGTCTACGCTTTTGACCGTGCACTTTCAATCGGGCCCACAGTACATCCTGTTACCCGTAACAGACGAGAACGGCGTGACGTTCACACATCTGACTGCGGATGAATATTCTACGAACAGCGAGGTTCTTTTGGAGTTTCTCGTACAGTACGAGGACACGACCTCGATCGCACGCGATTCTTTCCTCATACGCTGATGGAAACATGATGGCAAACCTGAGTACGATCGCAATATTAAATCAAAGAAAAGGGGTCGGTAAAACGACAACTACATTATCCTTGGGCATGAAACTCGCCGAACAGGGATATCGTATTCTTCTTGTCGATTTGGATCCTCAAGCATCGCTCAGCGCCGTTTGCGGCGTTAGCGATAGCGAGAAAGGTACGCTGGCGTCCGTTTTTGGTGGTTCCCTGCCCGGAAAAGTTGGTTTGCAGGACATACTACGCGATATTCTGCCGGACTATTGCTGCTATTTGGCCCCGGCAGATCTAGCCCTGGCTCAATCCGAGTTGGGTTTGATATTCCGTATCGGGCGCGAACATGTATTAAAAGCAGCTCTCGATTCCATCTCAATGGACTTCGATGTCGCGTTATTGGATTGCCCACCGAGTTTGGGCATGATGACGCTCAACGCGCTCAACGCAGCCGATACCGTTCTCATCCCCGTTAGACCAGAACTCAATCACCTGCGGGGAATTTGCTTGCTCGGTACTGTGATCGAGCGAGTAAAAAGGGAACTAAATCCTCATCTCAGCATCCTCGGCGTCGTCGTAACCTATTACAATCACACACTCTCGCATCATCAGAAAGCAGTCCGCGCTATACAAGCCGCAGGACTTCCACTCCTTCCTGTTGGTATCCAAGAGAGTAAAGCCGCGTCTGAGAACAGCAGTCCGGATCTGGACCCGGCCATCAGTGTCTCCGGAGATTCACAAGCGATGAGCCACCTGGCCGATCATGTATCGAGATGGATTAGCCGACACGAAAGCAAAATAAGCAGCATAGAACGGAAATCCGAATTCGATCTAGAACCGATTGACAAAGATACCTCAAAATAGGACGACGAAGCCGACGTCATTCCAGGCTACATCTACAAGTGAGCAAATCGCAACTCAACGTGCGACGGTGGACTTGCCAGGTCGGGCCGCATGTACCATAATGGCCACTAGACAAAGCGCGTTTATAAGTGTAAAGTACCAAATGCTTTATCAACGCTGTACGTGTAAAATATCTAGCACGCGTCATCCTGGTAGTTCAAATCGATAAATAGAGGTTTTATTCAGTTATGTTCGATAGGCTACGTCACTTGCTCCGTTCAGAAGGAAGCGCCGAAGATGCCAATGATTCGAGCCAACGACAAGCGAATCCACCTACGGGCACTCCTTCAGTAAATACCGACCATTCTCCGAAGAACGTCGTAGACCAGGCCGAAGAACAACAAACGTCCGAGGACCCTGAGGAGAATGCACAGGTCTATATCGAGCGGGTGCGCAAGAAAATGAGTAAGCTGGCGGAGGAATTTGCCACCGGCATGATCAATCGCGAACAATTCCAGGAACTCTTCGATCACTATCAAAAAGAGATGCGGACGATCGAGACCTGGCTGGACACATGGCCCGGTTCTGACGCCTGGCGAAAAGCCAGGACGGAAGGTAAAAGCGTTGCAATCCGCAGACGGCATCAAGCCCGTGTGATTGGTTACGCTATTTACAAGAACGACTCGGGCATGCCGATCGCCACGATTGGAGAGTTCGAACTCGACGCTGCCTTGATCGTCCCAATGCTGTCGTCCTACCGCTCCGCAACACGCGAAATTTTTGGAGCTGGGATGCGCTCGACACAGATCGAGAACGGCAACTGGTTGTGCTTCGTTCCCGGCGAGTTGACGACGCTGATGACACTTTACACAACCGAACCTTCCGCCAATCAATTATCGAAGCTCGACGATCTACATAGACTGTTCGAAAGAGCGAATCGGAACTTCCTCAACGAGGACGTGGTGGACGCGTCAAATCTTGCACTGCCACACAAATCACTCCTAAAATGACTGAAACTGGATTGTAGAAGGTCCGCCCATCATGGAAAAGCTACCGGTATTAAAGGTTGTGATTGCTGGCGACGAAAACGTGGGAAAGACTTCTTTAGTGCGTCGCTACTGTGAAGGGAAATTCGACGAATCACGCGTGGCAACCATTGGTGTCGATTTTCAAACCCAAACTTGCCATTTACCCACTGGCGATGTGAAACTTTCAATCTGGGACATGGCCGGGCAGGAAAGATTCCGCTTCTTCCGCCAGGATTTCTACCGGGGAGCGTTGGCCACGGCACTCGTGTATGATGTAACTTTACCGGAGAGCCTGGCCAATCTCGAGACTTGGGCCAAGGACGTCCTCGAAGTGGTACCTACCCAAAAATTCATCGTTGTAGGTAACAAGATCGACATGGATAATGCAGTAGATGCTTCCATTGCGCAGCAATTTGCCGTGCAGCATACCGCGACGCATATCTACACCAGCGCGAAAACCGGCGCCGGCGTCGAAGATCTTTTCACCTCACTCGCCACATTGGCGGTAAATAAATAATTTCGCTCATTGACCATCATTGATGCCTAAAGGCTGCATTACCACGCAGCCTTCTTATTTATTTGTACTTGGAATACTCGTAATACCGGGATTTTCAGTCTTGATTTCTGTTCATCAGATAGATCTGATATTGCGGTAGATATTTCTGGGGTAAACGGCCCGAAAGTATGACGGTCTCCGTGCGATTTTCTTGATGTTCAACACGGCCGAGTTGATGAAAGAGGCTGATTAATCTGCCCGAACGATAAGGTATCTCGACACAGATCTCTGCCAGTTGCTCATTCAGTTCGATTTCGATCGCGGATAGAAGCGATGTTATACCATCTCCACGCAGCGCAGAGATTGGTACTGCTCTTTCGAATTCATCGATGAATTCGTGAACGCTTTCTGGATTTGGTAATCGATCGATTTTGTTCAATGCGGTGAAGCGTGGGATATCCTTATCGACGATCTCATCGAGAGTCGCTCGGACCGCTTCTGCTTGCGCAAGCGCATTGGGATGCGTGACGTCGACGACGTGCAGAAGCAAATCTGAATCGCCAATTTCTTCCAAGGTTGCCCGGAATGCCGCCACGAGCGTCGTGGGCAGTTTTTGGATGAACCCTACGGTATCCGTGAAGAGCACTTCGTTGCCACCGGGCAGCTCGACCCTACGGGTCGTCGGATCGAGAGTGGCAAAGAGTTTATCCGCAACGAGCACGTTGGCATTCGAGAGTTGATTGAGTAGCGTCGATTTACCGGCATTGGTGTAACCCACCAACGCAACCGTTGGGATTGCTGCACGTCTTCGCTGTTCGCGGTGCCGTCCTCGATGTTCCCGGACCTTCTCCAACTGACTTCGTAGATTGGCAATCCTTCTGCCGATCTCCCGGCGATCCACTTCCAGCTGGGTCTCGCCCGGGCCTCGCAAGCCCACGCCCCCGACCGATCCCCAGCTCCACCTGCAGTGCTCCTTCGCGAGTTATTGCATGCTGCGCGAATATATCCAGGATAAGAGCTGTACGGTCGAGGACGCGCACTTCATCTCCGAAGATTTTCTCCAATTCCCGCTGGTGACGCGGGGATAACTCCTCGTCGAATATCACGACGTCTGCAACGGTGTTCTCGATTAGATCCTTGATCTCTGCGATTTTTCCGGATCCGACCAGCGTTTTGGGGTTCGGCCGCGAAATGTGTTGGGAAGCCGTACCGACGACTGAAAGGCCCGCCGTATCCGCGAGGAGCTTCAGTTCTTCTAGGGAATCTTTAAGCGACAGCAGACTATGCTGGCCGTCGAGTTCGACGCCAACAAGAAAGGCGCGTTCCTGGGGTAGTTCAATATTCTGTGGTTTTTTAGACATATACTAATTATACATCCATGGTACCCATGGATGCTTTCCTACGTGTCATGACGCAATGTACTCATTTATTGCTTTTCAGCGGTTCTTTCCAGCCACAATTGAAGCGTTCTCCCCACTTGTTCGAGGCTTGAGGCGGATATTTTGTCGATTGTATCGTGTGCAGTATGCCAGAACGGATAATCGAAATCGATGATGTCGACTGCGGGTATGCCTGCGTGGATAAACGGGATGTGATCATCGATAATCGAATATCGTTCTTCTGCGATGAAGGATGGATATCCAAGATCCGCGGCGATTTCCCAGATCTCCTGCGCCAAATCGTCGTCGGAATTACGCTCGTAATAAAACTGCAGGTCTTCGTCCCCCACCATGTCGACGATCACGACGGCCTCGGGTGTTGAGGTCAAGTGCTCGACGAAGTAAGTCGAACCTACGATCCAATCCCACCCATCGATGTTGCCGCTGTCCTCGCCATCGAAGAACACCAGCCAAATGGGCTGTCGAAATTCGTCTTCATCCAGCACGCTGGCCAGCTCGAGGAGAACGGCGACACCGGAAGCGCCATCGTTTGCACCGGGCACGGGTTGAAGAGGATGCGATAGATCTCTATCCGCTTGTGGCCTCGTATCATAATGAGCACCGATAACGACAGGCCCTGGCGCAGCTTGAACGTTCGATTTGCCGATGATGTTCCTCAATTGAACGCCACGGTACTCGAACTCCTGAATTGTGCTTATCCAGCCTTCGGCTTCGAGTTCCGCCGCGATCCAATCACCTGTCTCAAGATGCCCGAGTGTGCCAGGAATTCGACTCCCGAAATCGAGCTGCGTACTGGCCAATTGGAGTGCTTCGTCTCCTGAGAAACGTCTCTCCTCGTTCCGATTGCCGCACCCTGCGTTGACGATGGTCCCTATAAAAAGAACGCCAACCAGCAAAATATTTCGCATAGCCTTGCTATATTTCATTGATATGAAAACGTAATGAATCATTTTCATTACTATATGGCTATGCGCAATTATTTTTCTCAAAATAATCCACCAGGTCTTTTCTCGATCTTTCGGCGTACGCTTTTGCTCGGTCACGACGATTACGGCGTACCCCGTCGTTCATCTTGGGCAATAAACCCAGGTTTGCCTTCATGGGTTGAAAATCTGAAGAGGATGCGCTGGTGATATAGTGACACAACGCACCCAGCATCGTCGTGTGAGGCAGAACGAGGGGATCGCATCCCCTGGCAAACCTGCTTGCGTTTATGCCCGCCAGCAGGCCTGTGGCAATATTTCCCATGTAACCTTCCACGCCCGTGATCTGCCCCGCAAGCAGTAGATCGTCGCGTGATTTGAATTGCAGCGTTTCGCGTATCACCTCCGGAGCGTTGATGAACGTATTCCGGTGCATCTGTCCGTAACGTATAAACCTGGCATTTTGCAGCCCGGGAACAAGACGGAATACTCTTCGCTGTTCGGCGTAAGTTAGATTGGTTTGAAATCCAACCAAATTATAGAGACTTCCCATCAGATTATCCCGGCGAAGCTGTACGGCTTTTACGCCCTGCCGAATAACTTCCTCGAATTCCCGCAGTGGAATCCGATCGGCGGATCGCAGCGCGTTCACAAAGATCTCGTATTCATCCTCATCAAGAGGACAATTGATGTAATCACCCTCTTCCAACTCTCCTCGTCCGTAGCGAGAGGCGGAATACGCGAGCGACATATCCACGCTCTCCGCTTCGACGATGGGGGCAAGCGCATCGAAGAAATAAAGATGGTCATCACCGGTCAAGCGCTTCAAGGCTTCCGATAATCGCGGTGAAGTTAGAGGCCCGGTCGTGATGATCGTCAATCCATCCGGGATGTCGATAACTTCCTCACGTACCACCCGGATTTGAGGATGATCTCGGATTTTCTGTGTTACGGCTCTTGCGAAACCGTCTCGATCCACTGCCAGCGCCCCACCCGCCGGGACGGAAAAGCGTTCCGCACAGCCGATCAATAATGAACCCAGATGCTTGATTTCGTTAAGAAGGATACCCGTGGCGCGATCCGGCAGCTTGGAGCCCAACGAATTCGAACACACGAGTTCGGCCAACGAATCCGTACGATGCGCACCGGTTTCCACAGACGGACGCATTTCGTACAAAGTTACCCGCAAGCCGCTTTCCGCCGCTTGCCATGCTGCTTCACTTCCTGCTAAACCGCCGCCAACTATAGTTAATTCCATGCGGAGATTTTATCATGCAAGAACAGTGGCACGTTACTTGCAACGTTGTTGCGCACACGAAACGTCCGATGTATACTCTCACACTTGAGGCGAGTTATGTTTCAAATCCAAGATCAATCCCAGCGCCCGCTTACGACGGCCCACCTGGCCCAAACCATGAGCCTGCTGCTTCTTTCGAATCAGGAGTTGAAGGATAAAGTGATCTCCGAGCTTGCGGAGAATCCCGCGCTCGAACTCGTCGAAGAAAACGTCTGCCCCCAATGTAAGAAACGCCTGCGGCAGCCCGGACCTTGCCCCGTATGCAGCCGCAAGGCTGATGGGGACGAACCGATCGTTTTCTTATCACCACGTGTTTCACAGAATACAAACCGCGGAACTCGACGTCACGATGATTTCGATCCCATGGACCGGGAAATCGTTGCCCCCGAAAGCCTGGCGACGTTCGTCCTCGAACAATTGGCTGCGGACCTGGAACCTGAAGATCGAAAGTTGGCGCTGTACATCCTGGCCAGCCTCGACGATGACGGTTTTCTACAAGATCCGCCCGTCATCATCGCCCGTATGACGCGTGCGCCGATTTCGCAAGTGAACCGCGTCTTGCAGTTGATTTCGCGCGTAGATCCACCAGGATTGGCGACGAGTGGACCGCAGCAGGCCCTTCAAGTGCAGCTCGATCTGCTGCCAAACGGGGGCCAGAAGCGCGAAATTGCGAAGCAATTGCTGCAAGACCACTTCGCAGAATTGGGGCGCCGGGAATTCGAGAAAATCGCCTCCCATCTGGACATCAGCGCGAATCGTGTACGTCAGGCGGCCGAGTTCATCCACGACAATCTCAGCCCCTATCCCGCAAGATCGTCATGGGGTTCCGGCAGGCAGCCGCAGCCGGAAAACCCCGAGGTGTACCATTCACCTGATATCTCTATCACACATAGTACGTCGGATGACGATGACTCTCTCGTCGTTGAAATCTTTGCGCCTGTCACGGGTTGGCTGCGCGTCAATCCCCTTTTCAAAAAATACCAGGAACGCCAAGACGGCGATCTTTCCGAGGAATGGAAGGAGCATATCGAACGCGCCAGTTTGTTCGTGAAATGCTTGCAGCAACGTAACAACACGGTCTGCCAGGTCATGGAAAATCTCGTTGCGCAGCAACGTGAATACATACTCAAAGGGGATCGTTATCTGCGTCCGATGACGCGTGCGGAGCTGGCCGATAAGATCGGCGTTCACGAATCGACCATATCGCGCGCGGTGGCGCAAAAGGCTGTTGCATTTCCAGACGGACGCATTCTCCCACTCTCCCGATTCTTCGATCGCAGTTTGTCGGTTCGGGATCGCATCAAGGAGATTGTTAAAAACGAGAAACGTCCGCTCACGGATGAACAAATCGCCAAGAAACTACACAAGGAAGGGATCAAAATTGCCCGTCGTACGGTCGCAAAGTACCGTTCGATCGAGGGGATACTGCCGGCTCGTCTGCGGCATCGCGACTCGAAGGGCAATCATCGATAGGGTTATAACTTGCCAACGGATTCGTCGTCTCTAAATCCCATTGCCCGATTCTTCAAACCTGTTCCTTTTCACGAATTCTTTCGAATCCTCGCAGATACACTCGATGCAGCCGTTTTAGTGATATCGGAAGATGGTTCCCGCATCTATGCCTGGAATCATGTATTCATTTTACTCTCGGGCTACGCGAGTACGGACCTGGATACGTTAACACCATCCGAATTGTTCCCAGACGAAGCGGGTGAAAAAGCGCTCGGCAAATTACTCGATAGTTGGGAGCAGCACGATGTTCTACTCGAGGATGTGCCTCTGCACACGCACGAGGGCGCCATCGAACTCGTCGATATCCAGCCTTATCCCGTCAGTCCTTCACGATCTGCGCTGCTTCTGATCCTGACTCGTTCGAGCCATCGAAAGCGAGTCACAGAACACCGACGCGCACAAGCCGGACGGTTGAAGTATTTTACAGAAATCTCCAGTTTACTGCTCGAAGGGGGTCCTTCCGCCTTCCCCGCCGCCTTAGAAATTGGAAAAGAAGCGCTCAACGCATCCTCGATCAACCTCTATCGTGTGTCCGCAACCAGTCCGGGTTATATTTTGAATAACGCGCAAGGACTCGAATTTCCAAAATCACTGGCGGCCACCGATTTGAGTCAGCTACAGGCCAATAACACCTGGACCATCGGCCAGCGTCCCGATCACCTACTCCACAAAGCCGCCCGTGCTGCCGGATTGGTCGCCCTGCACTGCTCGCTTCTCGGTACACCAACGGCGTGGATCGGTTTACTCGTCGCCGGCTGGAAAGAGCAAGAAGCCGTTCCGCCCGATACGAATTCCGTCATGTCTGTGATCGCCAATCTCTGCCATGCCGCGATCCTATCCGGAATACAACGAGGCGCTCTCGCGGAAGCGGAGCAGAACGTCAACCGTCTCGAAGAGGAAATAGCCAATTACTTCGAATCCTTTCAAGATACACTAATCACACTCGACGAAAATCTACACGTGTTGAAAGCCAATTCCGCAATTCATCGCTCACTCGGCTATCAACCCGAAGAAATCGTCGGCCTGCCCATCCAGGATGTCCTCGTGGGACCGGAAGACATCTCTGCGACACTTCTCGACGCCCTCGGCCACCAACGTCTTGCGGAACAATCACGCGTTCAGCTGCACCGCCGTGACGGAACTCGTCTGCCGTTCCATCTGCGCGTCGTACCATCGACGAGCGAACTGTCATCCAGCCTGTTCCTCATTCTCAAAGATCAATCCGAGCAGCAGGCCATCGAGGATCAGACCGAAACGCTTTCGCAACGGGCCTTACTTGGCGAGTTGATGGCCATATTCGCCCATGAAGTACGCAACCCGATCAACAACATCAGCACCGGCGTCCAGCTTGTTGCGTCTCGACTTGGAGAAGACCACCCTTCATACAAATCCCTCCAACGGGTTCAAAAGGAATGCAACCGTCTGGATCAATTGATGAGTGACGTGCTCTTCTTTTCGAGGCCTCTGGAACTCAAAATCGAGCCGATCGATTTGAGCGAGTTGATGAACCGGATACTCGCGCGCTGGTCTCCCAGATTGTCACAGTCCGACGTTTCTCACCACACGACGTTTTCTAAGGACGCGTCGAAGGCATTGGCGGACGTGAGAACGCTCGAACAGGTCATCGTCAATCTGATCACCAATGCGCTCGAAGCCATGCCCGAAGGCGGGACCATCTCCATCGCGGTATCGATGAATCAATCCGTGCAAGGAGACATGGTCGAGTTGAAGATTGCCGACACCGGTCCCGGAATTCCCCCGGACGTGATCAACCGCATTTATGATCCTTTCTTCACCACCAAAAAAGAAGGTACGGGCCTGGGATTAGCAATAAGCCGCAGGATTGTGACTGCCCACAAAGGAAGTCTTCACGTGGAAAGCTTCCCGGACGCGGGCACAGTCTTTACAATATCACTGCCGGCCGCAAAACCATCCGCAGGAGAAAATGCATGAGTGGAACGGTTCTAATTGTCGACGACGAAGACACCGCAAGATCGTTCGTTTCCGAAGCGCTCGGCGACGCGGGTTATGAGGCGATCGAGGCCGGCGATCTAAAATCTGCGAACAAGGCCATCGATACGGGCGCCGCGGACATCGTACTCTTGGACGTCGTTCTGCCGGATGGGTCGGGCATATCCCTGCTCGATCGCATCAGCATGGAAAATCCCAGCCCGCCGGTGATCTTGATCACCGCTTTCGGTGAGGTGGACACCGCCGTCGAAGCGATGAAGAAGGGAGCGCAGGATTTTCTCCAGAAACCCCTGGATCTGAACCGCTTGCTCCAGGCCGTCGAACGGGCGCAAGAAGTGGTCTTGCTGCGCCGGGAACTCGATCTTTTACGGCGCTCGTCGGGCGAACAAGCCGAATGGGTGATCGGAGAAACGTCCGAGATGAAGCGCATCGTCAGCGAGGCGCAGCGCGCCGCTGCGGCCTCCGCATCCGTGTTGATCACCGGAGAGACCGGAACCGGCAAGGAAGTGCTTGCTCGAGCGATTTACAGCATGAGTCCCCGCGCGGATAAGGCGTTCATTCCCATCAACTGCGCCGCGCTGCCCGACACGATGATCGAATCCGAACTTTTCGGGCACGAAGCAGGCGCATTCACAGGCGCGCAGAAACGGAAGCCCGGGCTGATCGAGATCGCAGACGGGGGTATTTTGTTCCTGGATGAAATCTCGTCGACCAAGCCCGAAATGCAGGCGAAGTTGTTGCGCGTGCTGGACGAGCACCGCTTTCGCCGCGTCGGCGGTGTGACCGAGATTGATGTCGACATCCAAATCCTGGCGGCTTCCAACCGTGATTTGAAGGCCATGATTGCGGAAGGTGCATTTCGGGAGGATCTTTACTACCGGCTCAAGGTGGTCGATCTGCATCTACCCCCACTCAAAGATCGCATCGTCGACATTCCCGCCCTGGCCGGTACGTTCATACGCCAGATTAACTTGCGAACGGGAAACAACATTACCGGCATAACTTCCCGTGCGATCGATGCGCTCAAAGCACACTCTTGGCCCGGCAATATTCGCGAACTCCGGCACGTCATCGAACGAGCGATGCTGTTTTGTGACGACGAAGAAATCGACCTCGCACACTTGCCTCCGGATATTCAGGTTTCGTCCAAGAGCAAGAAAAAGTAAAAACGCCCAAACCCATACTGGCACATTCCTTGCAACATTCACCTTCAGAATTCTAGATTCTGGAGGCGAACATGATTCCGCTTTCTTATAAAGATCTGCAAATCATCATCGCAGCGGGAGTATTTCTGTTGGGCTGCTTGTCGGTCGTGATCGGCGTTTTGATCTTGCTTTCGAGAAGCTATTCCAAAGAATTGCAGACGATTGCAGCGCATACGGCTCGTTTAGGCCAAAAGGGCATGAGTCACGAGATCAGTGGATTGGTCCAGAGTGCGGCTGAGTTGACCTCGTCGATCAATCAACTGGTTCGTACCGCAAATGGGATCGGCGTATTCCTGATTTCACTGGGCATGATCATGATCGCGGCGTCCTACTGGCTGATTCAACAAATTGAATGGAACCTGGGCTGAGCCGAAACCCATGGACTCCCCACTTTCAGATTCAGCAGTTCTCGATGCGCTGCGTACGATTCTCAGCCCCCAGGAGTTGTCTCTAAGCCTGGCGCACCTGCTCCGTGTGCCTGCAGCCTGGAGTAAACTGCATGATCCTGCGTTTATCGAGCGCGTCATCCATTCAAATGCATCCAAGCCAATCACACCTTCCACACTGATCCACTCCATTTTCGATGATGCCAAGCTTGAAAGCGCGGAATCACCGCTGCCGGAAACGTTGGAATTTCGGCTACAGAATTCGATGCAAACGATCCTGCACGGATCGGAAATCGAAACGGATTTCGAATCGATCGCATTACTGGCGGTTGGCATTGCCCGCCAATGCAATGCCGGAGACGACGCCTCTGAAATTGCGAACGCAGCTCGTCGCCAACCCCAACTATGGAAATCACCACTGTGCTGCGCCTGGACGTGGATCCATGATCCACAAAAATTACTCCACCTTCTACTCGATGGGCTGACGCCCGAGGGCGTTGCGCTCGCAGCAAACATGTTCCTGGCGAACATGACCGCGAATGAGGCTGCCGGGAAAATCATCGAGATGCTCCCGAACACGTGGAAGCCATTTACGCTTCTGCTTCGAGAACTCGATGAAGCCGGACTCGTGAATGCAATCGTGCATTCGACGTCGAAAGATGATACCCGACGCGCAGCTTCGGCGGAATCTGACCCCGAAGTCTTGTTGACGGATGCAATTCGCGACCTCACGTTGGGAGAGTACGGTGACGCAAGAGAACGTCTCGATCTCGCCTGGAAGGCAACCGCGAAAACCGCAGCCTCGATCGCCGATCATATCGCTGAAACGGCGTATCTCGAGGGAGATGGTGTTCTGGAGATCGAAGCTCGGAAACAAGCACTTCGCTCGTGCCCCTCGCCCAGGCGACGTGCCGATCTCGCTTTGACGTATGTCGATCAAGATAGGCCCGATGAGGTTCTGTCCATCATCGATCAGGACCCACAGAGCATCGAGGAACAAATCGCTCTTGGGAACGCCCTCGTTCGGCTAAGCGATACAGATCACGCGATTGCGCATCTACGTCCTGCGGCAATACGCGTTCCCACAGCGTTCCACCTCAGTGGTCGCTGGCTGAAAGCATTGTCGCAAGGATTGCAGGACTGCGGAGATTTCGATAGTTCCCTGCAGATTGCAAGAGCGTACGTGAATCGTTCACCGTATGAGTACACACCGAGAGCGGAGTATATCGGCAAGTTGAGCTCGCTGGGGGATCATACGGCCGCTGCCGAACAAGCCGCGCTGCTGTTGGCAATCCACCCCCAAGCCAATGAAGCGCGTCAGCTTCTGGCTATAAACTTACAAGAAAGCGGCGCTGCGCATGCGAGTCTGACTCACTGGAAAGAGCTTGCGAGCGATGATCCCAGTTATCTGTGGGACGTAGCGGAATGCGCACTACAAGCGAACGAAGCTACCATCGCGGAAGAGACAGCAATCAACCTGCTGAAAAACGATCCCGACTCCGTGCGCGCCAACATCGTTCTTGGGAGAGCACATTCTGCACTGGGCCGTTTCGAATCCGCCCTCAAGCATATCCAACGTGCGGTAGAGATACATCCCGATAATCCACGGGCATGGATCGCACTTGCAGAAACGAAAGAAGCAGCCGGCGATTCGGACGCAGCCGCTGAGGTGCTTTCGAAATCCATCGGGCATCTGCCCGAAGAGGCATCGCTTTATGCTGCGCAGGCAGCATTCAATAGCCGCCAGGGACTGCTGGACCAGAGCAGAGATTCCATTGTAAAGGCAGTCGAATTGGATCCCGACAACGTCGAATGGCTGCTGCGATATGGTGCGGTCCTTGATCACTCCGGCCAAGATGATGCGGCATTGTCGACGCTCAAAGAAGCGCATTCGAAAGAACCTTACAACTGGCGAGTCCGCACGGCGCTCGGCAAGGTGCATGAACACCGTAATGAGCATCATCTCGCTGCCGAGCTCCTCAGCCATCTTCCAGCTGACGCCCCAGCCGAGGCACACTATCTTGCCGGACGCGTCATAGCCAAGTCCGGAGAACATTCGGACATGCAATTTGCTTCGAAGGCCGTGGAACATCTGCAAATCGCACGTGATGCCGGGATCGCCGATCCGAACCTGGAATATTGGATGGCGCGTGCACAGGAGTACGCCGGCGAAAACGAGCTAGCGTTCCAAAACTATCAATCGAGTTTGAAATCAATTAATGAAACGGATCGGGATATTAGCATAAAAGCGCTGATGGGGACCGCAAGAACCGCACTCGCCACCGGACGGCTCCCAATCGCCTTGACGACGCTGGAAACCGCACAAGAGAAATTCCCCGCGTCGACCGACGTTCTCACCCAGTTGTCGCGCGCTTACCTATCCGGCGGAATGCCTGAACAATCCTTGCATGTCGCTCAGCAGGCAGTCGAAATCGAGCCCGGAAACGCCGATGCGCTGAACGCGCTGCGAGATTCCGCCGTCGCCATGAAAGAATGGAATCATGCAATGCAGGCGACACAACGTCTACTTGAAGATAATCCGGGCAATCAACTCAGCTGGTTGGATCTTGCACGATATGCGCATAACGCGGAACGACACATATTAGCCAGGGATTCCTTGAGTCAGGCGCTTGCGATCGATCGGCGGAACCCGAAGTCGTTGTTGGCAGCGGCAAAATTGCTGATCGAATTCGACGAACCCGCCTACGCCCTGGTCAATCTGAGACAGGCCCTGGCACGGTCTTCAGAAGAGGCTGATTTCTACGCAGAATTGGCGGAGACGAGTCAGACGCTGGGTGATATCGAGATTGAACAGAAAGCCTGGATGCGTCTTCTGGAGTTCGAGCCGGACAACCTGGCCGCTCTCACCCAGGGTGCTCGAGCTCTGTGGAACCTGGATCGTCACGCTTCGGCAATCGGTCTCTGGCAGCGAGCAATCCAGATCGATGGAGACAACGCCGGGCTGAACTTGCATTTGGGTCGTGCGTATTTCACCGCCGGTGAGACACAGAGAGGTCTGGACCATGTATTGAGAGCCTACAAGCTCGCACCTGGTTCTGCAGATCTTGCGAAAGAAGCCGGTAACTCACTGCTGCGTTTTGGATCTCCGCTGGATGCCTTGGAAGTGCTGCAGCGCGCGGTCCAACTTTCTCCGAACGACATCGATTGTCTCATGGATCTGGGAAAGTGCTATTTGCAGCTGGGCCGCTTTGATGAAGCCGAACACACGCTTTCGAAAGCTCGGGAGTTTTCTACCTACCCACTCCGTGCCGATGCGCTGCTCTCACAGATTGCCCTGACGAACGGCGATCTCATGCGAGCGGAGAAGCTTCTCCAAGACACCTTACAAGCATCTCCCCGCACGACGGAAGACACGTTCTGCATCGCGGAAACTGCAATGCGTCTTGGACACTGGGATGATGCGGTAAACGTTATCGAAGAAACACTTTCCAAAGACGGAGATGTGGAAACGCTTCTGGCATCAGCAAAGCTGCGTTTGCGAATCGCGGACACATATTGGCTATACGCAACCCTTGGAGCCGCTCAGGCCCACGCTCCAATACCGCAATGTGCATCGCCGTCCGCCGAAAACGAGATCAATTCGCTCATCGAAAGAATTTATCAAGCCGGCGCCGCGAAGCGTACCGTCGATCGGCTCAAGCGCTGGTCTTCGTTAACTTTCGACTCGATCTCGATCGAGGATATCGACTCCGATCTTGATATGGAGATCTCTCCTGGATGGAGCTGCATGGTCCACGCATTGGCGATCTTTCTTTTCAAAACCGGAAACCCGGAGAGAGCAATCGAGGTCATCGAGTCCGACCCGGACAACATCGACCCAGACGCCTGGGGAGCGATCTTGCTTGGCTTGTGCCACACAAGCCTGGGTGACACCACACAGGCAATCCAGGCCTACAACATCGCCTCTCGCAACATGGTCGTTCAGCCGCTGGTCAGTTTCCTTGCCAGCGACACCCTCTGGCAGGCTGGCGAAATCGAGGATTCGCTTTCGAGTCTAAACCTCGCCTTGTCGGCGTGGCCGAACGAAGTCACGTGGCACACGATCGCTGCATCGCGATATCAGGATCAGAATCGCTTCGACGCCGCTGTGGCGCATCTGCAGCAGGCTGCAGAACTCGATCCCGATGATCCGGAAAACTTACATGCTTTGGCCCACGCGCTAAAAAATTCGGGGCAGCTCAGCGAAGCCCTGGTCTATTACGAGCAGCTGATCGAGAGAGCGCCGGAACGAAAATCGGCCTGGAAAGAAGCCGCCGAAGTCGCCATGGCCAACGGAAAAGCGGAAATCGCCCAGACCTGGTTTGAACGTGCCTCTACGCTGTACCCCTCCGATCCTGCTTGTTTGATTGGGGCCGCGCGTGCTGCAATGTCGCAGGGAAAGACGGATCAAGCCATGTCCCACATCGACTCTGCAGCTCGCATGGCGCCGAAAAACATGGAAGTCCTGGTGGGGATGGGCGAAATTCTCGCCAGCCAGGGGAAATACGAGAAAGCCCTCAGAGCATACGATCAGGCGATTAAAAGCTCGGAAGGGCAGCTTGACATTCGCGTTGGCCGCTGCAAGCTCCTGCTTCAAATCGGCCGGCCGCAGCATGCGATTGCAGAACTGCACACCCTGCTCGAAGCGCATCCACGGGACGAAAAATTGCATTCGACACTAGCGGAAGCTTACGAACGCGCTGGAGATCTCGAGAACGCCATCGAAGCTGCGACGCAGGCTACGCTGCTCTCCCCGCGGGATGCAGCATATCGCTACCAGGTCGGCCGACTGTGCCGTCTGGCCGGGCAGTTGGATCGCGCGCTGGATGAATTACTGCAAGCGCAATCCACTACACCGGATCAAGCCTCGATCTCGCGCGAGCTGGGCCAGGTGCACGAACAACGCCGGGAAATCGCCCAAGCACTCGATGCTTACCGGCGCGCTCTTGAACTCGATCCACGGGACGATTTATCCCACTATCGCGCCGGGCTGATATTGAAACAACAAAAGGCGTATCCCCAAGCTGCGCGCCTACTCGAACGCGCCATCGAACTCAATCCGAAAGATACGGAAATAATCCAGCAGCTAGCCGCTGTTCGAGCGCTGGAATTGGTGCACGGCGGCATATAAACGGACGGTGAAACGATGATCGATCGCCTCGAACTCATACGGCTTATCGAAGCAGCTCGGATCGCAGGTAGATTGGATTTTGCACGTTCCATAGCATTGGACTGGCTCGAAACTTGGACCGGTGACATGGAAGTTCAACTCAAGCTTGCCCGAATCGAGATTGACCAGACCCGGGTTACACAAGCCATTGAACGCTTGACCAAGTTGACGTTATCCGATCCGGAAAACTCTGCCGCATTTCAGACGCTCGCCGCTGCGCATAAGGAGAACGGCAATCCTTTGGCTTCCAGCGTGAGTCAATCGTGTGCGGATTTGCTGCAGGGGAAAATACTCGATCCCGAACACAGTCCATCCTGGGCCGTTCAATTGGCTCAGTGCCTCGATGCCATTCAGGAAGGCGATACTGAGTTGGCAATCCGCAAATCCCAGGAAGCACTCGCCGCTGATCCCGAGACGCCGCTTCCTATATTGGTTGCGATTCAAGCCCATCAAAATGCCGGCGCGGAGCAAATCGCACTTGCACTTGCACGAATGGGTCACGATCGCTGGCCACAGTGCATCGCCTTCCGCATCTTTCTCGCGAAGGATATGCTCGCGCGCGGCGACGTGAGCCGCGGGGTGGCGTATCTTCACCAGGCGGCCGTGGACGACCCGCTGGGAATTGTCACAATGAAAATCCTGGGCGAGGCACACCCCTATCGGACGTTGTGGCCGGAAAGAATGACGCTTAAACTCGCCAGCCCGGTGCCTGCAGAAGTGAGTGCGGTCCTGGGGGCCAATAAATTGGCGGGCGCTGCCCCTCAATCGCTGTCCTCCGAACCGTCTGCTTCTCCCGAGACTTCCTTGAAGTCCGAAGCGGAGAATATTCAGGAAAGCGTCGAGGCCGGCGCATCCACACAGGCATCCTCCGATGCGATCGACGTGCACCCCATCGAACCTCTGCCCGGAGAAGGCTTTCAAGGACCCAACAGCGGCGACGGTCTCCTCGCAGACGATTTGACGGACGCAAGCTCATTTCCCGAGGTCGAAGCGGATTTCTCCCGCATCGCGGAGCGCCTGAATGCCCGGCGTCAGGCTGCGGACGAGGATCGCCGCTTCCCTGCGTACATCATCCTGTCGAGTCGAACGCGCCTGATTCAAGTTTTCGGCGAGGAAAAATTCAAAGAGATCGATCTGGCAATCGTGACTTTGACCGAAACCATCCGCAAGAGACCCGGGTGGACCGCCTATCATGTGTACATCGACGATCCGTCTTCGTTTGAAAACTTCAAAATGCAGCCTGCAGATCCGGCGAACGCCTGGCAAATAAAGCTGCGACTTGCCGATCTCGATCAAGCCTTGAAACTGCGCGGCGAAATGATCGGCGCGCTGCTGCTCGTCGGCGGTGATCGCATCCTGCCCTTCCATCGATTGCCCAATCCCGTCGACGATGACGACGATTATGTATTTTCCGACAACCCCTACGCAACGACGGACGAAAATTACTTTGCTCCGCAGTGGGCGGTCGGCCGCCTGCCGTCGGGCGACTCGGCCGATTTGATCATCCACCAGCTTGAAAAGATGATCGTCGATCACCGCATTGCAGTTCAGAGCGTTGGATTAATGACGCGCATCCGAATATGGCTCTACCTGCGCCTGGAACGTTTTCTGCGGCGTAAGCCGCGTTCTTTGGGATATACCGCCAGCATCTGGCGCAAAGCCTCCTTGGCGGTTTACAAATCGATTGGCGAACCCAGATCGCTGCTGACTTCCCCTCCGGCACAAGCAGCCCAGATCGCACCGATCGTGACGCATCCCTTCCATTATTCCTACTTCAACCTTCATGGTCTGGAAGACGCACCGGAATGGTTCGGCCAACGCGATCCCATGATGGACAGCGGATCGGGTCCGGACTTCCCCATCGCCTTCCGTCCTGAAGACGTCGTCAACAGCGGACGAGCACCCAAAGTCATATATACCGAGGCTTGCTACGGAGCGAACATCGAGGGCAAGTCCATCGATTCGGCGCTGTGCCTGAAGTTCCTCGATTCAGGAACGCGGACTTTCGTCGGCTCGACGAAAGTCTCCTATGGATCTGTCACCACACCGCTGATCGCAGCCGATCTCCTCGGGCATCTCCTCTGGGGCCAGGTCAACCAAAGGATCCCTGCGGGCGAGGCGCTGCGAAGGGCGAAACTCCTGTTGGCCGCCGAAATGCATCGACGCCAGGGGTATCTCGACGGCGAAGATCAAAAGACGCTGATCTCTTTCGTTCTCTTCGGCGATCCACTCTATAACCCGGCCGTCCAACTTGCACGCCCCGGACAAAAATTAGTCGTACGCAGAAAGTCCCGGCCGAAGGAGATGAAGACCGTGTGTGCGCTTGGGGTCGAAGATCTCGCCGACGTCGATGATCCTGCGGAAATCGAGCGCGTGAAAAGCATCGTTGCCAAATATCTACCGGGAATGGTGGACGCGCACTGCCGCATCCATCCACAACCCATGTACGGATGTGAGAGCACTCAACATCAATGCCCCTCGAATCAACTCGGGATCAAACGACTCGTTGCAGGTGAACAGACCACACACGTGTATACGTTCGCCAAGCACGTCGTGGACGGTTCCCGGCGCCACGCACATTTCGCCCGCCTCACACTTGATTCAAGCGGTCAGGTGCTCAAGTTTTCGGTCTCTCGATGAAACCGGTCAGGCATAGAACTTGCATGATACGCAACCACGGAGGAACACAAACACGATGAGCACCGCCATCCCGCGTCTTGGTTATGTGTACCGCAACGATGATCTGCACTATACGCAAGACGACCTGCGCACCTGGTTGCCGGTACTTATATCGCTCAACACGCGCTGGCTGACGTTGTACGCATCCAGCGAACGCACCGTTCCCGAACATTTTCTAGGCGGCATAATCGAGGCGGGCATCGAACCTGTGATCCTGATACGCGCCAAATTGGGAGAGACGAATCCCCATGCGTTACATCCTTTGCTGCGAAGCTACGCCCGCTGGGGAGTCCACTACGTCGTCGTATACGACCGCCCCAACTTACGCGGGAATTGGAACACTGCGGAATGGAACCGGCGCGGGATCGTCGAACGCTTCCTCGATCGGACCATTCCGCTGTTGGAGTATCAACAATCGCTGGGGTTGAAACCGGTATTCGCTCCGCTCGAACCTGGCGGGGATTACTGGGACACAGCATTCCTTCGAAGTGCATTCGAATCGCTTGTACGCCGCGGAAAATCCGACTTGCTCGAAAGTTTGCATCTGGGTGTTTACGCCTGGACCTACGATAAGCCGCTCGGTTGGGGTGCGGGAGGCCCCTCTCAGTGGCCCGAAGCGCGTCCGTATCACACCCCTTCCAATTGCCAGGATCAAATCGGTTTCCGCACTTTCGAATGGTACGCGGAATTAACCGCCCAGAGTATCGGCCGGGTTCCGCCAATGCTCGTTATCGCAGGAGGTGCCGTTCCCGACCTCGCGGTAGAGACAGATCACACCACGGCCCAGATCGAACAGAACGTGAGTATTCTGCGCGCGTTGAACGGAACGGACATTCCGGAGTACGTGCTGAATTTTGCCTTTTACTGTCTCTCTGCGGATTCGGAGCGACCAGGCAGCAATGCTGGTTGGTTCACCGAAGAAACGCAGCCAAAGCCCATCGTAGAGGCGATCCAAAAAGTCCTATCCTCCGGGGAGAAGAAACCCGCGGGCCTCACTCCGAAATCGTTGGATCATTACGTCCTGCTGCCCAATGACGTGGAACTGAACTCTGCCTTCGCAGAATTATCCGGCTTTATTCAACAACACAAACCCGTGCTCGGGTTCTCTAAAATTGAGGCTCGTATGGCCCACAAAGTCACCCTCGTCGGTGGGGAAAGCGAGTTTCCCCGGGCATTCGAACGGGATCTGGCCGACGACGGTTGTCTGGTCGACCGGATCACCACCGCTCCCGATCGCATCCAGTTGGGGCCGCGCGTCACACGAGGCCTGGGCGCCGGCGGTGATCCACGTATCGGCGCTTCTGCTGCGATGGAAAGCAGCCAGGAAATCGCCAAGGCACTCAAGGGCGCCGACATGGTGTTCATCACCGCAGGCATGGGAGGCGGCACGGGAACAGGCGCAGCGCCCGTTGCAGCGGAAATCGCCAAAGAAAACGGAGCTGTCGTCGTCTCGGTCGTGACCCTGCCGTTTGCGTTCGAGATGAAACGGCGGGCCCAGAACGCACTCGAAGGGGTTCGAAAACTGCAGCCCCATTCACACACGTTGATCACCGTTCCCAATGACCGCCTGCTCCAGATCGCTCCCAAAGATCTCAGCCTGGAAGTGGCTTTCCGCCTGGCCGATGATGTCTTGCGGCAAGGCGTTCAAGGGATAGCCGAATTGATAATGCGTCCGGGATTGATGAACGTCGACTTCGCCCACGTACGGCAGCTAATCCTCAACGGTGGTGGTGCGCTGATGGCCATCGGTTTGAGTGAAGGGCCGAACAAAGCCAAGGAAGCGACGCATCAAGCGATGACCCATCCGCTTTTGGAAATCGATAGCATCTCCCAGGCCACTGGCGTTTTGGTCCATTACACCGGCGGATCGGATTTGACTCTTCACGAAGTCGGCGACGCGGTCGAGGACTTGCGCCAGATGCTGCCTCCGGACTGCGATCTGATACTTGGCGCATCGACCGACGATATGATGTCTGGACGGGCGCAGGTGATCCTCATCGTCACCGGCATCGGCGGCCGTCCTGTGCGCGTCCTGGGAACGGAACAATCGTTTGCCATGGAAGACATTCCCGCAGAGCAAAGTGTTCTCGTCCAAGACAACCTCGATCTCCCGGCTTTTCTACGCCGCAGAGCATCGATCGGATGAGGTCGCAAGATGGAAAAATCGACGATTTCGAAGCTGACCAAGCAAGTTATCCGAAAATTTCCCGAAATGGAGGGCGTGCGTCCAAGTTTGAAGCGAAAGGGCGGCTATGAGAACGGCGCGCAATACGAATTGACTTTCAAAAGCAGCGCCCAATTACCCGGTGGAAGAACGATGCGGCGCGTCGTTCGGGTAATTGCAGACGAAAATGGTCGCATCCTGCGCATGAGCACGTCAAAATAACATGACTGAAATCTATCGTTCTACTTTACTGCACTTACGTCTGGCATTCTGGCGAGTGATCGCGAGTGTTTTAGGCTGGATCATCCGCTGCAAGTCGGGGGAATGCGACCCTTTCGCAATAGCCTCCTACCTCGTTGCGGGGTTCGGCTCCTACTTCGCCGGTAAAGCCTTCGCCGGCATGATCTTGCGCGCCTTGTTATCCTGAAATCCGGCGCGTCGGATTGCCGCATTTCCGCAGCACGAGTAAAATCTGGACGCGTGACGGTCGCCAGACGTCATATTTGAGTCCATGATGAAGAGAGAAACTTCCCGCATCCCGCTGCTTTCAATCGCCATCTTTTGCTTCCTTGTGGGAGCTTTGAGTGTTCTCATCAATCTATCCAATCAAGATAATACTGCAGAAAAAACTGCCGCTCCTCCCACCGAATCCGATGCAAGTCGGAAGACGGCGCTGATTCTCGGGGTGGATCGCCTAAATCAATCCGATCCGCAATTGCTTTCCGTATGGATTGCCACTTTTCATTTTCCCGATAAAGAAATCGTCCTTTATGGATTTCCGACCGATCTACAATCATCCGCATCCCCGATCCCACTTGCGAATTCATTCGGCTGGAGTCCCGATAACGGAGTTGATGGGAACTTCCTCGCTGCCGTCCAAAAATCCACCGGCGTCGAACCCGATGTAGTCCTCATCTTGGATGAAGTCGGCTATGCATCATTGATCGACTACCTCGAGGGCATCACGCTGACCGGGAATTACATGGATGGTCCGACCGTGATCAGTGCCCTGCGCGTTTTTTACGACGACCCGCTCATCTCCCTGGAAGCACAATCGAAGGTCCTGCGCGCCCTTGCGGAACGTGTCGAGATCCTGGGCGGGTCCCCGAATCTTACCCCGCTGTTTAATCTGATCCCGGAACATGCTTACACCTCCGAATCTCCGTCGGTCGTCGCAGTTACCTTTGGTTTGCTGCTGCCGCTGCGTTCCGACGCGATACACATCCAGGAATGGCAAGGATCTGATTAGGCGATCATTTCATACTTGATTTTCTTGGCGAGTCCGTCTATCCTTTATATCGTTATACTGAGTTACATCCGACATGATTCCCATACATCAAATTTCTATGTGGTAATAAGGAAGTGAAGGAAATCGAATACGCCGTTCGATTTCGCCGTGGTCTAACTCTCTCATGAGGAGGAGAAGAAGATGAAACGACTTACCCTATTGAGTTTGATCCTGATCGGCAGTCTACTTCTCGGAGCCTGCAAAACAGTGGGGGAAGAGGCGGGTCCATCGGAGCAAGAACCCGCAGAAGCTGACTTAAACGATCTCGGTGGAGCCGAGATCCGCGTTGGCGTGGAAAACGCCTACCCGCCCTTTAACTACATCGATGAAGCTACCAATGAGCCGGGCGGCTGGGATTACGATGCAGTACGGGCCATCTGCGATTTGATCAACTGCACGCCGGTGTTCGTCGAAGCGGCCTGGGAAGGCATCTTCGAAGCCACCGCCGCCGGCGAGTACGACGTCGTCGCAGACGGCGTCACGATCACCGCCGAGCGCGATGAAGTCGTGGATTTCTCCATACCCTACATGGTCATCGCCCAATACATCGTCGTTCGCGCCGATGAGACCGAAATCGTCAACGAAGCCAGCCTGATCGCCAGCGACGTCATCGTCGGTACGCAGATCGGCACCACCAACGAAGCCAAAGCCATCGAGATGGTCGGCGAGGACCGCGTCCAGAGTTACGACACCTTCGACCTGCCCATCCAGGCGCTCATTTCCGGCGACGTCGGTGCAGTGATCATGGACGAAGAAGCGGCCAAAGGTTTTGTGGAGCAAAACCCGGATAAGATTATGCTGCTTTCGGAGCCGATCACCGGCGCCGAAGAACTCGGTTTCGTCTTCCCGCCGGGAAGCGATCTTGTCGGACCTTTCGACTACGCCATTACAGAACTTGAAGCGAACGGAACACTCGATACGCTATACAATAAATATTGGGGCCAGCAAGAAGAAAAAATGCCCGGCTATGATCTCGGTGGAGCCGAGATCCGCGTCGGCGTGGAAAACGCCTACCCGCCCTTCAACTACATCGATGAGGACACCAACGAGGCAGGCGGCTGGGATTACGATGCGGTTAAAGCCATCTGCGAAATGATCAACTGTACGCCGGTGTTCGTCGAAGCAGCCTGGGAAGGCATTTTCGAAGCCACCGCCGCCGGCGAGTACGACGTCGTCGCAGACGGCGTCACGATCACCGCCGAGCGCGATCAAGTCGTGGATTTCTCCATACCCTACATGGTCATCGCACAGTACATCGTCGTTCGCTCCGACGAGAGCGTGATCGTCGACGAAGCCAGCTTGATCGCCAGCGACGTCATCGTCGGCACGCAGATCGGCACCACGAACGAAGCCAAGGCCATCGAATTGGTCGGCGAGGACCGCGTCCAGAGTTACGATACCTTCGACCTGCCCATCCAGGCGCTCATTTCCGGTGACGTCGGTGCGGTCATCATGGACGAGGAAGCGGCCAAGGGATTTGTCGATCAGAATCCGGACAAGATCATGCTCCTTCCGAATCCGGTAACCGGCGCCGAGGAACTCGGTTTCGTCTTCCCGCCGGGAAGCGGACTTGTAGAGCCCTTCAACTACGCCATCGCAGAACTCGACGCGAACGGCATGCTGGACACCCTTTACGACAGATACTGGGGTGAATAAGAACAACGAGCTGTACAATGGGGCCGCGGGCAAACCGCGGCCCCTTTTTTCTAACATGCTGGAGGGTTTTCTTGTCTGAATCCAATCCAACATCTGCAAACAAGCGGAAAGAACCGGGGATCGTACCCATCTCGACGCGTCTAAAGAATCTTCCGTGGTGGGCTCTTTTCTTGCTGTTTCTTGGTGTCTTGCTCGTGTATGCCATCATCGAACGCGAAAATTATCGGGACGCTTTCGAGTTCATCGCCCCAGGTTTACAGGTAACCCTGACGGCCAGTGTGATTGCTTTCGCCATCGCCCTCGTAATCGGTTTGATCATGGGCATGGGACGTATTTCTTCAAATCCCATTACCTATAACATTGCCACTTTTTACGTCGAAGTCGTACGCGGCATCCCCATGATCGTGATCATTATTTACGTCGCTTTCGTTTTGGTGCCGCTCGTCGTTCAGGGAGCGAATGGCCTCGGCAATCTCATCCTCGAAACGAATTGGCTCTCTTTTCTCCGAGGTTTTGGCACCACACTTTCCACATTGGACATCACACAAATCGATCCGCTCGCACGTGCCATTTCGGGCTTGGCGTTTGGCTACGGGGCATATGAAGCAGAAGTCTTTCGAGCCGGCATCCAATCGATCGAGCGCGGCCAGATGGAGGCGGCCCGTTCGCTCGGAATGAGCTACTTCCAGGCGATGCGGCACGTCATTCTCCCGCAAGCCATCCGCGTGATCCTTCCCCCTCTCGGCAACGACCTCATCGCCATGTTGAAAGACTCTTCCCTCATATCGGTTCTCGCTGTCCGCGACCTGACGCAGTTGGGAAAGCTGAATCGCTCGCGCACGTTTCGAACCTTCGAAACCTGGAACACGGTCACTTACCTGTATCTCTCTATGACGCTGCTGGGTTCGATGGGGGTGAAGATCCTGGAAAAGCGATTACATTCTGGAGAAGGCATCACAACTTCCATCAACAACGTATTTCGCCAGTTAAGACAAAGCCTGACCCGCAAACGGGTCATCGATTGAGATCAATCTTCCGTCGCAGCAAAGGAGTTACCGCACGTTGAGCGAAAAGATCATCGAAATACGGAACGTGTCCAAAAGCTTCAAACACGTTCAAGCCTTATCGGATATCAGCCTCGACGTCAATCGAGGTGAAGTCGTCTTCATTTTCGGACCGAGCGGCGGTGGAAAATCGACCTTGTTGCGATGCATCAACCGACTCGAAACCGTCGACGAAGGTGAAATCGTCGTCGATGGAATTCGCGTCACGGATGCGAAACCCGATCTGGATAGTCTACGGGCCGAAGTGGGCATGGTTTTCCAGCTGTTCAACCTATTTCCCCATTTAACAGTACTCAACAACATCACACTGGCTCAAGAGTTGATCCGCAAACGCGATCGCGCAGAGGCGTGCGAAATTGCCAAAAACCTGCTCAAACGCGTTGGCTTGCCTGAGAAGGCGGATGCCTTTCCCGACCAGCTTTCTGGTGGACAGAAACAGCGTGTTGCGATCGCCCGCGCGCTGGCCATGAATCCGAAAATCATGCTCTTCGACGAACCCACTTCAGCGTTGGACGCCGAGATGATCCGTGAGGTATTGGATGTGATGATGGTGCTGGCCCAGGAAGGGATGACGATGGTCGTCGTTTCACACGAGATGGGTTTTGCAAAAGCGGCATCCGATCGGATGGTCTTCCTGGCCGAGGGCAAACTCATTGAACAGGGTCCGACGGATGAAATTTATGCCCATCCCAAAGAGGCAAGGACCAAAGCGTTTTTCGACCAAATCCTCTATTAGGGGAAAAAATAAGGGGATGCATTCTTGCATCCCTCATGAGAGTGCGCTGGGCGGGGGTCGAACCCGCACGCCTTGCGGCACATGGCCCTCAACCATGCCTGTCTGCCAGTTCCAGCACCAGCGCGTGATCGTAATTTTCTAATTCTGCGGTATTATAGCCCAGGCACGACGGTTGTCAACATGTGCGCAGAACACCATTATGTATTCCGCCGGTCGTAACATATGTCTGCGCTAGTGGAACGATAGATGCTTAATTTATGGATTGGAGGGTATTCCCGATGCGAATCGTAGTTGACGCGATGGGCAGCGATGATCATCCTCAACCGGAAATCGATGCCGTGATACAAGCCGCAGAGCAGTGGTCTGAGCCGATCTTGCTGGTGGGCCAGAAGGAACTCCTCCAACCCATGCTCGACGCACGCAAGATTCCCACAGAACTCGTCGAGGTCGTCCATGCACCTGAAGTGCTCGAGATGACCGATAAACCGGCTTCAGCGGCACGCGGCAAATCCACGAATTCCATGGCCATTGGAATGGATTTATTGAAAAGCGGCAAGGCAGACGCTTTTGTCACAGCGGGCAACACCGGCGGCGCGATGGCCAATGCGCTGTTCCGTATCGGCAGGATTCGTGGTGTCAAACGGCCCGCCGTCACCGGAGGCATTCCCGTCCAAGGCGGATTCGCCGTCGTACTCGATATCGGCGCAAATGCGGATTGTAAGCCGGAATACCTGTATCAATTCGCCATCATGGGGGTTGTCTATGCAGAGAAGGTTTTCGGAATCGAGAAACCAAGAGTGGCGCTGCTCTCGAACGGCGAAGAACCCGGAAAAGGCAACATGCTGGTCAAGGAGACGTTTCCTATCCTTGAAGCTTCTGACCTGAATTTCATCGGAAACGTCGAGCCAAAAGAAGTCTATCGAGGTGAAGCCGACGTCATCGTGAGCGACGGTTTTTCCGGGAATGTGTTCATCAAAACCAGCGAAGCCGTTGCCAGTTTCCTGATTACAACCATTCGCTCCGAGATCAAGCAGTCACCAATCTCTTCCATCGGCGGATTGTTGGCAAAACCAGCCTTCAGCCGGGTTGGAAAGAAACTCGATTCCTCCGAATACGGGGCTGCACTGCTCCTCGGCGTGGATGCTCTTATTTTCATCGGCCATGGTCGTTCGGATAAAAAAGCAATGTTCAACGCAATTCGCATGGCCAGGCAAGCTGTTCAAAACGACGTTCTCGATGCAGTTCGCAGGGCGATTCAATCCCGTCTCGATGTTATGCAGAATAAGGAGAAAGAATGAGTGCTGACCGCCGTCGTGTAGTTGTTACTGGATTGGGGGTAGTTACCTGTCTTGGTTCAGATGTCGATCACTTCTGGCAAGCACTGCTCAACGGCGAATCCGGCGTTCGTCGCATCAATACATTCGACACGTCCGACTTGCCCTGCCAGATCGCCGGCCAAATACAGGATTTCGATCCAGGAGATTTCATCCCCATAAAACATGCCCGGCGTATGTCGCGAGTTTCGAAATTGACCTTGGTCGCTGCACATAAGGCTGTTGCCGATTCCAAATTGCCCCTGCCGCTTGAGAATGCCGAGCGCGTGGGCGTATACTTCGGTACAGCAATAGGCGGGCTGGAACGTGCAGATGAAGGACTCCAACAAATGCGCAGTACGGGATGGTCACACGTCAATCCTTTCATCATCCCCTCCGCACTGCCCAACATGCCTGCATTTCATGTCACGTTGCATTACGGCGCATATGGTCCCAACTGCACCTACACCACGGCTTGTGCGGCGGGTACCCAAGCCGTCGGTGAAGCCGCACATGCCATCCGTCATGGCAAGGCAGACGTCGTGATCGCGGGCGGGGCCGAGGGCATGATCCAACGCTACACCGTTGCAGGGTTCGCAAACATGCGGGCTTTGCCTACAAGTTACAACGACGATCCGGAACGCGCTTCCCGACCGTTCGACGCCAAGCGGGAAGGTTTTGTGTTCTCTGAAGGCGCCGCTTTTCTCGTTCTCGAGAGTCTGGGACACGCGCGCGAGCGAGAAGCAAAAATCTACGCAGAATTGGCCGGATATGCATGCTCCAACGACGCTTATCACGTCGCAGCACCGGATCCCACGGCTGCTGGCGCCACGCGCACCATGGAATGGGCGATCCGGGACGCGGGTATCCAACCCGAGCAGATCAGTTACATCAACGCGCATGGCACATCGACGCCCGCCAACGATGCCATGGAGACGATCGCGATCAAGAAGTTGTTCGGTGAACACGCCTACCGGATACCGATCTCCTCGACGAAATCGATGATCGGGCACGCCATGGGAGGCTCCGGAGCCATCGAGGCCGTAGTGTGTGCGCTGAGCATCGACAGCGGCAAGATTCACGGTACGTTGAATTATGAAAACCCTGATCCAGAACTCGATCTGGATTATGTGACAGATGGCATGCGGGAATTGAATGACATCGATTCTGCGCTTTCAAATTCCTTTGGTTTGGGCGGCCAAAACGCCTGCATCGTACTCCGCCGCATCGGTTGAGGTGTTGTATTCAAACAAAATGAGTCAGGAGGCACCTGATACGTGACGAAAAACCGTAATACCCATTCTAATACTTCACCGGACACGTCAAATCGCCGGGTCGTGATCACCGGCATGGGCTTGATCACACCGATCGGCTTCAACATGGAAGACACATGGGCCGCATTCAAGGCCGGCAAATCCGGCGTTGTCCGCATCACATCCCTGGATGCAAGCAAATATCCATGCCAGATCGCTGGCGAACTCAAGGGGTTTGATCCCCTCAACTACATTCCAGCCAAGAAGACGCGGAACATGGCGTCATCAAGCCAATTTGCAGTGGCCGCGGCAACGGAAGCGCTCGAAGATTCTCACCTGGATCTCGATCGCATCAACCGCGACGATGTGGCCGTAATTCTCGGCCACGCCGGCGGAATGAGCGTCGAAGAAACTGAAAAATCAATCCAGCAGTTGGCTTCGAGTCGTCTGGGACGCTTATCTCCTTTCCAAATTTTAAAGGGCTGGCCGAATACACCCTCGTACTTTATTGCCGAGAAATATCAATTTCGCGGCTATAACAGTACGGTTACCACGGCCTGCGCCGCTTCGACACAGGCAATCGGAGACGCAATGCGCCTCATCCGTTTGGGGGAATTCGACGTTGCCGTCACGGGCGGCGCGGAATACATGGTTTCCGAGATCGCGCTGGCGGGCTTTTGTGCCATGCGGGCTTTGGCAACGAATTACAACGATAATCCCGAAAAGGCGATGCGGCCCTTCGACGCCGATCGGGAGGGTTTTGTTTCCGCTGGCGGGGCCGGCATCCTGATTCTCGAAGAGTTGGAGCACGCCCTTGCCCGTGACGCTCACATCTATGCGGAAATTCTCGGAGCCGGGGTTTCCAACGACGCCTACCACATGATCATACCGGATCCGGAAGGGATAGGCGCAGCGCTTGCGATTCGCCGCTGTATCGAAGATGCCCACTTATCGATTGAGGACATCGACTACATCAACGCCCACGGCACATCCACACCGGTTGGGGACATTGCCGAGACGAAGGCGATCAAGCAGGTGTTTGGGGAAAGAGCTTACGATATCCCCATCAGCTCTACCAAATCCATGATCGGGCATGCGATGGGAGCTTCGGGCTCGATCGAAGCGATCGCTTGTGCGCTTACCATCCGCGACGAAATCATACACCCCACCATCAATTACGATACGCCGGATCCCGAGTGCGATCTGGATTATGTCCCCAATCAAGCACGCGAAGCCAGGGTCGACGTCGCCCTATCCAATTCGTTCGGCCTCGGCGGTCAAAACGCCTGCTTGCTGATAGGCCGGTTCGAAGGTTAGCTTTCAGAATAGAATTTTCGCAGCTTACAGAGACGAAAAGAAAGCGCCGGGCAAAAGCCCGGCTCCGTCGTTTATGTTTGCCGAAAAATCACTCGCTCAGGAAGCCGTCCAGGGCCTCTTTGCTAATGCGGTATGCCTTGCCGATCTTCTTGGCTTTCAAATCCCCTGCCTCGATGGCGGCGATCACATCCTCTTCTGCGACCTTCAAATACGCTGCCGCTTCCGAGGGAGTCATCACGTCCGGCACACTCGCAGCTCCACCACCCTGCTTCGCACCCGCATTTCGTCCACGGATCGCATCCGACAGCGCGTCCCCGATACCCATTCCTGCGCCGATTCCGGCGGTCAGGCCTGCGCCGCCTGAAGGATTCTGCGCTGCATCGCGCATGGCATCAGCGGCTTGAAGCTGCGTGTACGTAGCCATGTCGAGCATACCCATTGCACGCAGCTCTTCGGCGGATTTATCCGAAGGTTTGAGGCTTTCGATGTAAAAGGATTTCAAAGTCAAACCGAGCGCCTTGAAGTCATCTTGCGCTTTGGCGCGGACCCCGGCGCCGAGTTCCTCCACCAATCCGATCAATTCCGGAACCGTCTTGGCGCTTGTCGTCTCGCCGAGCAGATCCTGCAGCTTAGAGAGTAGCATGGATCGCAGCCGGCCTTCAATTTCCTTCGTCGAGTAGATGCCTGCCGTGCCCACGATCTGTGTGACAAATTGCTGCGCATCGAAGATTTGAAAGCTGTAGGTGCCGTACCCCTGAAGCAGCGCTACACCCAACGCCATGCCTGGGTTGCGAACCAGAATGGGTTGCGGTGTGCCCCATTTTTGATCCACAAATTCACGCATTGATACGAAATAGACTTCTGCCGTGAATGGTGAACGCCCCTTGAAGGCCGTTCCCAGCAGATCGATGAGCAAGGGTATGTTTGCCGTGCTGATCGTGTGGCGTCCTGCGCTAAACGTATCCAACGCTTTCCCGTCTCGGAAGAACACCGCATTCTGTGCTTCCCTCACGATGACCTGACTACCAATGCGGAAATCCCCCGCTCCACTATCCGGTACGCGATGTACGATCTCATCGCGCATTTCATCCGGGTTTTCAACAACGTCGAATATTCGAGCCATGTTATTCTCTCCTCATCTATTCAAGTTCAGCGGCTTCGAGGATAACCTCGTCGCGTCGATCAAACGCAGCGATTGCTTGTTGACAAACGGCAACCAGATTGTGAATTGAATCCGGAAGTTCTTCTGTAGCCATTGCGGACGTGAGCTCGTCGATCGCTGCGGATACCTCATTCACGCCTTCCAACAAGGCGAGATCAAACTGGTAGAGTTTATCTAATTCATCTTGATTGATACGGACCGCATCGAAAAATCCTGCATATCCATACGACGATCCGGCGATGCGGTCGATAAATCCACGAAGTTTGACGGCTGCCGATTCGATGTCATCGACGTACTCGAGTTTTCCTTCGGAGACCAGTTGTCTTTGCAGCTCCGAAATGCGGCTCCATTGTTCCTCATAGCGTTCAGCGACAGTCTCGCGCAGCATTTTATCGGCATCTCTTCGTCGTTCTCGATCGTAATACCCAAAAAAGCCTGCGATGAAGTTTTGAATCTTACCGACTAAATCTTTTCCCTCCGTGGCTTTTTCCATGGGATCGCCCATGTTTCACTCCTTGTAGCTTTATGCATCTTACAAGCGGTTTGACAAGATTATAGCTTGTCCCAGATCGAGCGGCAACCGAAACCATCTTACCCGATATTCATGCAAGCTTACATAGTACCTCGATATGCGCCCATCACGAGTATAATCTACGCAATCCGGGGTTCGACATCATGCGGAAGTGGATGAGTCAACGAATTGCCTTTATCTGACCAGAATATTCAACCAGGCCGTTATTCCGTCATCCCGCGCACCCTCTGCTTCCTCCTGAGAGATGAGCAACTGCTGTTGCTGCGTATCGCAGCAGATCGTGGGGCATGGAGTGGAATGCTCAACGGCATCGGCGGACACGTTCGACGCGGGGAAGATCCGCTGACTTCAGCAAAACGTGAAATTCGTGAGGAAACCGGCCTGGAGCCCCTGATCCTGCGTCTGTGTGGCGTGGTGATCGTCGACGTGAAAGAAGAAACCGGCATTGGTCTCTACGTCTTCGTCGGGGAAAGTCCGTCTACCAAAATTCGTCCCAGCCCGGAAGGTCAACCGCTATGGGTTCCGTTGAAATCCCTCCGCGATCTGGATTTGGTGGAGGACTTGCCCACTATCATCCCGCGTGCGCTGGACTGCTACCGATCAAGGGAAACATTTTCCGCCGTTTATCGTTACGACGACGATGGGAATTTGTCTATCGACTTATTTCCGTGAAAAATCACGCACCGCCGTGTAGATAGAAGATTAACATCGTGTTTCCGTACTTCCTTCGATCGAACTCCTCGAGATGCTTCAAATTCAGGTCCTCAGCCTCCTTCGGATGCATTTGAGCGATCACCCAAGCATCCGGATTGAGTAAACCCGGGTTGGAGTCAATCGTTTTGATGGCCTTCGACCAAAGGCCTTTGTACTGCGGCGGAGCAACATATACGTAGTCGAACGGTTCTTCAACGTTTCGAGAAAGAAGTGATAACGCATCGGTGTGCAAAATCTGCGCTTTCGTACGAAAACCCGTCAGTTCTAGATTCTTTTCGACTGTCTCTATGGCGCGGCGGTTGTTATCCACAAAGACGACAAGTCGTGCCCCGCGGCTGATCGCCTCGATCCCCACACTTCCCGTCCCCGCAAAAAGATCCAAAAATGTGCTTCCATCAATTTCGCGGCCGATGATGTTGAAAAGCGCTTCCTTTACCCGATCTCCGATCGGACGCACCTCTCGATCCGGAACACGGAGCAGTTTACGCCCTTTTGCCTCTCCGGCAATTACACGAATTCCACTCATCGTATTTGGTGGCTACACGCAATTCGCGGCGTCGCGTACGGCGAGGATGTTCGCATGCGGCGCAATGATGGGAACCACACAACCAGTCCCCAGGACCACGCCGCGACCGTCCGTGGAATTTAGGGCGTCCTGCGCCTCCTCCGCAACAGCAGATGCATTTTTATACACCATCGATTCCCGGCGCACACCGCCACACACGGCGCCTCGAACGTGGGATTTCCCCGTGCGTAGATCCGGCCAGGTCTCTCGATCGTGCCAATTTACGGCTTGAACCGGATATTCCTGCGCCAGTTCGAAAATGAGCGCCTCACCATGCAAATGAAGCACGTTGCACCATCCACTTGCAGCTCGGCCCAAGATTCGTAGATCGTAAGCCTTTCCAAAACGATCGTACGATTCCACATCAAAATAGCGATATGAGGCGTGTTGAACTGCGTAGAAGATCCCATCGATGCCCATCTCGAAAACCGCATCAACGAAGGCAACCGTACTCTCGGTTATGACCTCGAGCCCCGCCTCGACTTTCGTGGGGTCACGATGAATGTCAGCCAATAAACGATCGATCCCGGCCAGATTCTTCGCTTGTGCCAGCGGGCTGAATATCGTCTGAATGATGGGAACTTCTTCACTCAGATTCGCTTTGAGATATTCCAAACAGCGCAGCTGGTTGCCGAGGAATCCCTTTTGGGGATCGAGCTTTGGTAACTTCGGCCAATCATCGGGGGATTGAATCACTCGCTGCGTGTACTCACGCGTGCCTTCCGTCGCGCCTCGCCACTCGTCTCTCACACCCCAATCCTTAAGACAATAGGAGGACGCTGGTGTGACCTTCACGAAATCAAAGTCGTACGTTTTCTGGAACAGCGCGGCCGCCTTGGCAAGTAATTCAGGATCCTGATCATCCACAGGAAAATGACGCCATAATGCGACCGGAGGTCGGTCTGCCACTTCCCCGGCGAACGCCGCTTCCAACCGCTCCCGTTTTGTGGTCATTGAATTCCCTCGAGCATCATGCCTACACTACTTCGGCAATAATTCAAAAAACGCTTCACAACAAAGAAGGTATCGCTTCAGGCTGATCCGCCACAATCACGCCAGCCGATTCCAATGCTTTGATTTTATCAGCTGCCAGCCCGGAACCTCCCTCCACGATCGCCCCGGCATGCCCCATGCGTTTCCCGGGCGGCGCGGATTGTCCTGCGATGAAAGCCACCACCGGTTTCGTCATGTGATCGCTGATGTACTCCGCGGCAAGTTCTTCGTCCTTCCCGCCGATTTCTCCGATCAGGACTACCTTGTCGGTATGCGGATCGGCCTGGAACATGCCCAACACGTCGATAAAGGACGTCCCGTTGACCGGATCTCCGCCGATTCCTACACAAGTCGATGTGCCGATGCCAGCCAGCTTCAACGCATAAAGGACTTCGTAGGTTAACGTTCCCGATCGAGATACGAGGCCAACGGAGCCAGGTTGAGTGATGTGACCGGGTATGATGCCGGCTTTGCATTCTCCCGGTGTGAGGATTCCCGGACAATTCGGTCCAACCAAGCGCACACCCTTCTGGCCCATGTACTGCCGAACTCGCATCATGTCCTGAACAGGAACGCCTTCCGTAATACAGATGCACAACGACATTCCGGCATCTGTCGCTTCTAGCATCGCGTCGACGGCAAACCTGGCCGGAACGAAAATCACGCTGGTATCGGCGCCGGTCGTCTCGACCGCGCTTTTCACCGTGTCGAAAACCGGGATCTTCCCTTCGTAAACCCACTCGCCGCCTTTACCCGGTGTGACGCCTGCCACGATCTTCGACCCGTACTCGATCATCCGTACGGTATGGAAGAATCCTTCACGACCCGTGATCCCCTGCACGAGAAGATTCGTGCTCGCATCAATGAGAATACTCATGCTGACTTTCCCTCCGACGCCAATTGAATGGCCTTCTGTGCGGAATCGCTCAGGGAAGTCGCCACAACCATATCCGCATTATGCAGCAAGTGCCGGCCTTGCTCCTCGTTGGTTCCTACCAGCCGGACGACCATGGGTAGATTTCCTTCGACTTCTTTCATCGCCGCGAGTATCCCGCGCGCCACCTCGTCGCAGCGCGTGATGCCTCCAAATATGTTGATCAATACCGCACGCACGCCTTTATCCTTCAAGATCAAGTTGAACGCTGCGGCAACTTTATCTGCGCCGGCGCCTCCACCGATGTCCAGAAAATTAGCCGGTTCTCCGCCGTAGAGTTTGATCACGTCCATCGTCGCCATGGCCAATCCTGCGCCGTTGACCATGCATCCGATGCTTCCATCCAATTTCACGTAGGATAGGCTGAATCGCCGCGCTTCCCGTTCAGTCGGTTCCTCCTCATCCAGGTCCCGCATCTCCGCAAGTTCGGGGCGGCGAAACAGCGCGTTGTCGTCGATGATCATTTTTCCGTCCAGGGCGAGTAAGCGATCGTCGCCGGAGATGACCAGGGGATTGATTTCAGCCAGTGTCGCGTCGGTGTTGACATACGTATCGTACAAGCCGCGGACGATGTTGCCGAACTGCTGCCAATATTCCCGCGGCAATTCAATCGATGCCGCCAACTGACGCGCCTGATACTGGCGCATGCCCAATAAGGGATCGACGTGAACACGCACGATTTTTTCGGGCTTCGTTCTCGCCACTTCTTCGATGTCTACGCCGCCTTCAGCAGAGGCGATGATCACCGGACAACGCCGGCTGCGGTCGTTCGTGACGCTGAGATAGATTTCCGATTGGATGTCCGCTGCCTCGTCGACCAATACTCGCCGCACAGGCAAGCCTTTCACGTGCATCCCCAGCACATGCGTGGCCATCTCTTCCGCTTCTTCCGGCGAATCGACCAGGCGGATTCCGCCTGCCTTACCGCGTCCGCCAACCAGCACTTGCGCCTTGATTACCACGCGGCTCCCCAATTCTTGCGCCACGACCTTCGCTTCCTGGGCCGTCATGGCAACCCTGCCCCGCGGGATCGGGATGCCGTTTTGAGAAAACAATTGCTTGGACCGATACTCATGAAGCTTCATCCAAACTCCTATTCCCCTGCCTGTCGATTTTTACGCCCTACGTCAGACCTTCCCGGACTGCGTGTCCGACGGGTGGAAGGCTGCTTATCCCTCAGCAAGCGCTGCAGCATTTTTTGCTCGGATTTCGATAGAAAGCGCCACGTTCCGAGCCGCAGGTTTCCCAGTTGAATTGGGCCAATACGCACGCGAATCAATCTTCGAACTTCCAACCCCAACGTACGCATCATCTCGCGAATCTGCCGCTTGCGGCCCTGGCGTAGGACAATATGCACCCAGGATGTGTTCGTTGACGAATCTTCCCGCCAGACTCGCGCCGGTAAAGATTTTACCCCTTCTGGAAGCGATACGCCGTGCGCCAGGGCGGACAATTGGCCGTCATCCGGAGTTCGGTCCAATAAAACGCGATATTCTTTTTCATGCTCGTAACGCGGATGCAGCAGAAGGTTGGCCAGTTCACCATCATTGGTGAGCAGGATTAACCCCTCACTGTCCAGATCGAGCCTTCCCACAATAAAGGTACGTTGAGGGATTTTTACTAAGTCGAAAATCGTGCTGTTTCCACCCTGAGAACGATGTGACGAAAGCACGCCCCGGGGTTTGTATACAGCAATGTACACGGGCTTCTCTCTGGCATCGATGCGTTCACCGTCTACCCGAATCACATCGACATCTGCGTCCGCTTTCATTCCGATCGTGGCAGCACGTCCATTTACCGTCACACGGCCATCACGGATATAAGTTTCACAGGCACGTCGAGAGCCAATCCCCGTTCTTGCAAGTATCTTTTGCAATCTTTCCGACATCAGACTTCCGATTGGGTTTCCCCTTGATCCTCCGAACCCGTGGTTTCATCCGTCGAAGGAAGTGTTTCGAGATTCAACGGAGGGAGTTGATCCAGAGATTCGATTCCAAACTGCTGGAGAAACTCCGTTGTCGTAGCGTAGAGGATCGGTCTGCCGGGGCTTTCACTTCTGCCGGTCTCTTCGATGAGGCCATAACGCAGCAAGGTACGCAGCACGCTGTCCGAATTGACGCCTCGAACGGCATCGATCTGTGGTCGAGTGACTGGCTGCTGGTAGGCGATTATGGATATCACCTCCAACGCCGCGGGGGTCAGACGTGAGGTGCTCTCCAATTGAAGGAATCGCTCCACATCCTCGGAAAGTTCGGGCGCTGTTGTAAGTTGAAAGAGAGATCGGTGGTGCTGCAGCCTCAACCCCCGTCGCTTCAGTTCTTCATCCAACGTATCCAATGCTTTCTGTATCAAGCGAGGCGAGGCATCGAGAGCGGTCCCTAATTGTGAAATGGAAACTGGTGCAGGCGAAACGAAAAGCAACGCTTCGACGCGCGCGGCCAAATGATTCGTATTTTCCTCAGAAGCGGATGGACGAACAGCCGTGCTATAATCACCTTCGGATTCTGTTTCTGGAGTGGATGTTTTTGTCGTCACCAAACCTACTCACCAAGAGTCGAATTTATACGCTTGCGGCTGCGAGCATGATCCTCATCGCGAATCTCGCCTGCCAGTTGAACCTGGGTGGGCCCGAGCCCCCCGGCGAACCGATTCCCACACAGGAAAACGCCGCCTTCAATCTCACGGAAATGTGGCAGTCGGCGCTGCAGGATGCCGTTGAATCCGGCCAGGTCACCGTCATACTGAACGAAATTCAACTCACGTCGCTTCTCAGCCAGCGGATGGCGCAGAAAGAAAATCCGCTCCTGCTCGATCCCCAAGTCTTTTTACGTGACAAGATGATCCAAATTTACGGCACGACGAATAACGGGCCTTTCACCGCCAACGTGCTGATCGGCGTAACGCCGGTCATCAACGCTGATGGTGAACTTACTTTCGATCTCACCCGAGCAGAGTTTGGTCCAATCCCTGCACCATCAGCACTCAAAGACACCGTTTCCGCCATTCTCACCGAAGCCTTCACGGGCACGATCGGTTCTCTGGCAACGGGGATCAGAATCAGTACGATCGCAATCTCCGACGGGGAGATGGGTATTGTCGGTGAATTACGCTAACCGTCAAGTTTGGAATTATACCAGTGCGAAGATTGACCAGCAATGAGACCTGAGCAGAGACTGCAAAAAAACCTACTAATCGCGTTCCTGGCCGCCATCTTGATCGCTTCATGTTCCGGTCCCCGGACGACAGCGGAGCAGATACAGGTTACGATCGTCGTCGACGGTGAAGAAACCGGGTTGTCGGTCCCATCCGGATCGACGGTCCAATTTGCTATCGATACCAGCGGCATTACGTTGGGAACGCTCGATCGCCTCGACCCGCCGGGCTATACCCTGCTCGATGCCGGTTCGACGATCACGGTTACGCGCGTCGGCGAACGCTTCGAGATCGAACAAATCGAAATCCCTTTCGAACGTCAAACCCTGCGCAACGAATCTCTTCCGATCGGCGAATCTCACTTGCTGCAGCCGGGATCGAACGGGCTGCAAGAGATCACTTACCGCATATTGGAAGAAGGCGGCGTGGAAATTTCACGAACACCGGTCAAGAACACGATCCTGGTCGAACCCGTCCCGGAAATTGTCATGGTCGGGATTCAATCGGCATACACCCCTGTCTCCATCGAGGGGAAATTGGCTTACATATCGGGACAAAATGCCTGGATCGTCCAGGGCGACACCGGCAATCGCCGGCCACTCGTGCTGACGGGTGATCTGGACGGATACATATTCAAGCTCTCCGACGACGGGCGCTTCTTACTCTTCACCCGCCAGGTCGAGGACGACGAAGATACGATCAATCGTTTGTGGGCCGTTTCCACCACAGACGCAAACGCTGAACTCATCGATCTGAAAGTGGAGAACATCGTCCACTTCGCGGATTGGATGCCCGGCATCGATTCCCGCATCGTTGCCTATTCGACCGTCGAACCCAGCCCCGCCGCACCCGGTTGGCAGGCCAACAACGATCTGCTAACGGTTCGATTCACGGAATCGGGTGTGGTCTTCCGTCCGGAAACGGTGATCGAACCCAACGCCGGCGGCCAGTATGGATGGTGGGGGACGACGTTCGTCTGGGGCGAGGACCACCTTCACCTGGCGTATGCACAGGCAGACAGCATCGGTCTCGTCGATTTCGACACCGCCAGCTTCGTCCCGCTTCAGGAGATTACGCCCTATCGGACGCTGAGTGATTGGGCCTGGGTCCCGGGACTCACCTGGGGGCGGGACAATCGGACGCTCTTTTTCATCGATCATGGAGATCCGATTGCACTCGAAAATCCAGACGCATCACCTGTTTTCGATCTCGTGGCGCTTACCGGCCAGGGCGGTTTGCGCTTACCGCTTGCGGAAAAAACGGGGATGTTCGCCTACCCGACGGTTTCCCCGGCCAGCTTGCTGGATACCGGCGAAATCGAATACAAGGTGGCATTTCTGCAAGCAATCTCTCCGCTAGAAAGCGACACGAGCAACTACCGTTTGACCGTCTTGGATCGAGACGGCAGCAACCTGCACGGAATCTTTCCCCCACCTGGTGAAAGCGGATTAGAACCGCAGCCCGTCGTATGGTCACCCGGGGCCGATCAAATTGCCGTCATTTACCGTGGCGATCTCTGGATCGTGGATGTCGCCAGTGAAATGGGGCAAAGGATCACTGCAGAAGGCTTGACCCTCTCGATGGACTGGAGCCCCTGAACAATGCTCAAGGACCAAATGCGAGTCGTGGTGACCGGTGGAGCCGGGTTTATCGGTTCACATCTCTGCGATTACCTGCTTCGAAAAGGTCATCAAGTCGTCATCATCGACAATCTCCTCACGGGCAGCCTGGAAAATATCGCGCATTTCGAAGGAAATGACGACGTGCTCTTCATCAAGCAAGATGTGTCGGAGCACATCTCCGTACCCGGCAGGATCGATGCCGTGATGCATCTCGCATCGCCGGCCAGCCCTAACCAATCCTCACCGTACGGTTATCCGCAATTATCGATACAGACCTTGAAGGTCGGTTCGCTGGGCACACACAACGCTCTCGGAGTCGCACGCGCACACGATGCAGCGTTTCTACTCGCCTCGACGTCTGAAATCTACGGCGATCCGGAGGTTCATCCGCAGCATGAGGAGTACTTCGGCCACGTGAACCCTGTAGGCATCCGCTCTGTGTACGATGAAGCGAAACGCTTCGCGGAAGCCATAACGATGGCCTATCACCGCAAACACGGCTTGCGCACGCACATCGCCCGGATCTTCAACACCTTCGGTCCTCGCATGCGTCTCGACGACGGACGCGTCGTGCCCAACTTCATCGGCCAGGCCATTCAAAACAAACCGCTTACGATTTACGGCGACGGCAAGCAAACCCGTAGTTTTTGTTACGTAAGCGACACCGTCGAAGGCCTTTATCGTTTACTTCAAAGCGACTACAATCTACCGGTCAACATCGGGAATCCGGTCGAAATGACGATCATGCAATTGGCCGAGTTGATCAACCGCCTGACGAAAAACCAGGCCGGAATTGAAATCCTGCCCGACTCGCGTGCGCCGGCCGACCCACAACGCCGGCAGCCGGACATCTCACGCGCCCGGGAGATTCTCGATTGGGCACCGCAGGTAGACATCGAAGCAGGATTGGAACGGACCATAAAGGATTTTCAGAGCCGTATATGAACGCAACCACCAGAAGACGTCGGGAATTCATACGCTTCGTCAAATTTTCGGTTGTGGGGACGTTCGGGGCCGTCGTCGATTTCGGCACCTTCAACCTACTGCATTCCGTCATTGGCTTGAACAGCCTGCCGTCCAGTGTGTGCTCATTCACGGCCGCGATCATCAGCAATTTCATATGGAATCGCTACTGGACCTACCCGGATTCGCGCTCCAAACCCATCCCCCATCAAGCCACGCAGTTTCTCGGCGTAAATCTGATCGGCCTGCTGATCCGTACTCCGATATTTGCTTTTTCGGAGGCCCCCATGACTCGCTTTGCAGAATGGCTGCTCGTCAACATCCCTTCCACGTTCCCCCCCGGCGAAGCTTCATTCCTTCCGATCGAGAGCGCAGTTCTGGGTAGCAATCTGGCACTCGCCACGGCGGTCATCGTCGTCCTGTTCTGGAATTTCACGGTAAACCGCATTTGGACGTATTCAGACGTCACCTAGCGTAGATCAAGCAATCATTCATAATTGAGAACGATTCAGCGGAATGATTTCAAATTCGACGAAGCACAAGATATAACTTACGATGTAATTACAAAAACTTTCGAACAATTTCGAGGGCTTGTATAATGGATCACACCTCAACGGAGCCTGACAATCGATGACCAAGAAATTGAGAAAGCCGATCCCGATTTATACTACCCCTGGAGATTGGTCCGCCTTACTCGTTTTCCCTTATATTTACAATACGCTGGGTGAATGGATCGGTTGGGTGACATCGGAAAAAGAGGTTTTCGACGTCAACGGGGTATACGTCGGATGGATAACGAAAGATCCCCGCATTCTCACCAAACGCATCCCGCAGCGTCCACTCGTTCGAAGAGAGCCTCCCGTGGAGCCCCAACGCATCCGGCCGCCCGCGACCGTCCCGCTGCCACCGATGATGTCCGATCTTCCGTTCGAAATCATCGATGTTCTCGACGAAACCCCGGAACGTCTGCATACGACGGATGCCGCAGGACATCGGGAGGACATGGATTAACCGAATGCCGCACGATGAAATCGAAGCCAAACCCGTGCACGCCTCCAGGGTTGTGCTCAGTCAACTCATGCAGCCAGGACAAGCCAACTCTCGAGGGGATGTACACGGCGGTTGGATCATGAAGTTGGTCGACGAAGCAGGCGCGCTGGCCGCCATGCGTCATGCGCAATGCAGAGTCGTCACCGTTGCCATCGATCAGATGCATTTCCTCGAACCCATCCGTATCGGCGATTTGGTCATTCTGGAAGCGGAAGTAACTTATGTCGGTCGTACGTCCATCGAGACGCGCGTGCAGGTACATGCGGAAAATCCCGTGACCGGTCAAAGGACTCACACCAACACCGGCTTCCTGGTCTATGTGGCGCTCGACGATGCCCGCATTCCGAAGCGCGTCCCCAAACTGATCGCGGAGACGGAAAGTGAAAAGCGACTTCTGGCCGGGGGCAAACAACGCCAAGCTCATCGACTTGCCCAGCGAAAGCAAGATATACGCGAAGACGCCTGATGACGACCAATCTAAAATCTCTCAACGAATTAATCGAACAAGCTAGTGCAAAACGGTTTCTCGATGTCGAAACCGCGGAGGATAAGGGGCTGGCGGAGCCGCTTGTCTTTCCATATCTATCCCTCGTGGGACAGCAAGACATGAAAATCGCTTTGCTGCTCGCACTGATCAACCCCCTCATCGGCGGCGTGCTGCTCATCGGACCCAGAGGTACGGGCAAGACAACGGCCGTGCGAAGTTTGACCGATTTGATGCCAGACATCCTACGCAGCCGCTGCGAATATGGATGCACGCCCGAAGACGTCGAGACCAGCGGCATCGACTCGGTTTGTCCGAACTGCGCACAACGCTACGCCCATGGGGAACCGCTGACGTACACGGACCGAGTGCGACTCTTCGAGCTTCCCCTCAATGCCGGCCTGGAGGACGTGGTTGGCGGCATCGACGAACGCGCCGCGGTCCATCAGAGATTACGCTTTCGCCGCGGAATCCTCGCCCGTGCGGACCAGAACGTGCTCTACGTCGATGAAATCAACTTGCTCGATGACGACATCATCGATGCCATACTCGATGCTGCTGCACAAGGCACCTACTCGGTCCATCGCGGCGCACTCGTGGCAACATATCGCGCCCGATTCGTGCTCATCGGTTCGATGAATCCGGAGGAGGGCCGGCTGCGCCCTCAGATTCTCGATCGTTTCGGGCTGCGTGTTATCGTTCGCGGTTTGGAACGCCGCAGCGATCGACTGGAAGCCTATCGACGCACGATCGCATTCCGCAACAATCCGCGAGAAGTGATCCAGGAATACGCAGAGGCCACGGCGTTGTTCCGGGAAGAGCTGGAACTCGCAAGACAGCGTCTTCCGGACGTGACGCTCACGAAATCAGCCGAAACGCTAGGCCTGAAATTGGTCCAGGAATTGGGCGTGGATTCCTTGCGTGCGGAGATTACGCTCTTCGAAGCTGCCAGAGCCCATGCAATCGCGGACGGCAGGGAACGCGCCAATCCGCAGGATATACGCACCGTCGCTCCGGTGAGCCTGCGTCTGCGGCGTTCACAGTTCATGCAAGATTACATCTCCTCCGTCTCCAAGGAAGAAGCAGAGATTCAAGCGCTTTTGAAAACGAAGAAACGATCCCCAGCAAGAAAATCGAAGAAGAAGTAGTTGAGTTCCCCTCAGGGAAGTACAGTATAGATAGAAAACGAAATAGGCCGGGTTTCCGCCGGCCTATTCTTATCGGTATTCCTCAACGGTTATTTCAGCTTGGCTTCGATGTAATCCACAGCCTCGCCGACAGTCGTGATCTTCTGCGCATCCTCATCAGAAATCTCGCCGCCGAATTTTTCCTCGAACGCCATGATCAATTCGACGAGATCGAGTGAGTCTGCTTCGAGATCTTCACGAAATCTCGATTCCTTCTTTACCTTGGATTCATCGATTCCGAGTAACTCTACAATAATTGCTTTTACATCTTCGAAAGTGTCGGACATCAGGAGCCTCCTTGATTATATGCTCACCTATGAGGATAATGGGGATTGTAAAACAGTCACGTCAGGTATACAAGCCCTTTTTTTCAGATATACTCAGCCTTAAAATGCGCTCGATATTCTAAGCGCTCTCAACCTAGGAACACTTTGATATGACCAAAGTTACGCCGACATCGGACCGTAAAAAAGACCACATCCGCATCAACCTCGAACAGGATACGAGATCGGGTCTGACTACGAATCTGGAAAACTACCACTTCAAACACAACGCCGTCCCCGAGTTGAATCTCGAAGAGATCGCCACTTCGACGACGTTTCTCGGAAAGCCTCTGACCTGCCCGCTGCTGATTTCGTCCATGACCGGCGGAACACCACGGGCAGCCGAGATCAACACCGCGCTCGCCGAAGCGGCGCAAAAAAATGGTATCGCCATCGGCCTGGGATCGCAGCGCGCCGCGATCGAAGATCCCGAACTCGCGGACACCTATCGTATTAGAGAAACTGCACCGGACATCGTCATCCTGGCCAACCTCGGCGCAGTGCAGCTCAATTATGGCTACGGAATCGATGCCTGTCGCCGAGCTGTCGAGATGGTGGAAGCCGACGCATTGATCCTGCACCTCAACGCGTTGCAAGAGGCCCTGCAGCCGAATGGCGACACCCGTTTTGCCGGATTGTTGAAGCGCATCGAAGAAATCTGCCGGAATCTCGAAGTTCCCGTCATCGCCAAAGAAGTCGGCTGGGGGATCTCCGCCGAGGCGGCCAGGCAGCTCGTCGACGCCGGCGTCCACGCCATCGATGTTGCGGGAGCCGGAGGAACATCCTGGTCTCAAGTGGAGCTGCACCGCGCCGAGACGAAAGCGCAAGAAACACAGGCGGCAATATTCAGGACGTGGGGAATTCCGACCGCCGAAGCCGTCATCCAGGTCCATGAAGCGCTGCCCGCTGTGCCCTTGATTGCCTCGGGAGGCTTACGTTCGGGTATCGATATTGCCAAATGCGTCGCAATCGGTGCGGATCTTTGTGGTATCGCAGGGCCATTTCTAAAAGCCGCCACTCAATCGGCCGAACGTGTATCCGAACTTATCCTGCAGTATGCCAACGAACTGCGAGTCTGCATGTTTGCGGCGGGCGCAGCAAACCTGCATGCCCTTCAGGATAAAATCCTGCGGATCGAGTCATGAAATCGGCTTACGCTGCCCTTCAAGAACAGATTCTGGCTGCAATCGAGGAAGATTTGCAGCGATCTGTCGCCTCCCTCGACACTCCGAATTACGCCGAGATGCACCGTATGATCTCCTATCACATGGGATGGTTGGACGCACCCCATGCTCGAGGAAAACGCGTGCGCCCACTGTTGACTTTACTATCCTGCGCAAGCGTGGAGGGGATCTGGCAGACAGCTCTTCCGGCCGCATCAGCAATCGAGCTGCTGCACAACTTCTCTTTGATCCACGATGACATCGAAGACCAAAGTGAGATGCGTCGAGGGCGCCCAACGCTGTGGTCGAAATGGGGGACAGCACAAGCGATAAACACTGGTGATGCGGTATTCACACTCGCGCATCTTTCAATGCTGCGCTTGAGCGAGAAAGCCACCTCGAGTGATCTCATTCAGGATCTCATGTTGCAGTTCGACCGTGCGTGCTTGTCGTTGACGCAGGGTCAACATCTCGACATTGGATTCGAGACTCGATCCACAGTGAGCAGCAGCGAGTACCTGACCATGATCGAGGGGAAAACGGCTGCGTTATTGGCCGCCTCCACCGCCATCGGTGCACGTATCGGGGAAGCGGAAGAACAACGCGTAACCCATTTTGGTCAATTCGGCCGGCATCTGGGATTGGCGTTTCAAATTCTCGACGACGTTCTGGGAATCTGGGGAGAACCGGCACGCACCGGCAAGTCTCATGAAGACGATATCCGCTCCCGGAAAAAGACCTTGCCGGTCCTATTCGCCATGGAAGCCTCATCTGCTGTCGCCGAAATGTGGAATCAGAGCAATGAACTGGATCGCACCGGGGACATCGTGGATGCGCTAGAAAAAGTCGGAGCGCGTGAATATTCGTACACGCAAGCAAGAGAGCACACCCGCCTTGCGCTTGCCGCGCTCGATGCCGCCTCACCCACCGGGCCGCCGGCTGAGGCGTTGCGAAATCTGACCCACGAATTATTATCACGCGACCAGTGAAAAATCAGATCCGCAGCGGAACTTCACTAGTCCGTTAGTCCTTCAGCACGTTGCGCGTCTAAGGTCTCATGCTATAATTTCCGAATAATAAGGGAAGCGAGGTTAATGCGGAAAAGTACGAAAGCGCTCGAAGGACAAACCGAGCATCTTGAACGCATCCAGCCCGGTACGACTCTTCAAGATCGCTATTTGATTCTTGGATTGCTCGGCGCGGGCGGTATGAGCAACGTCTATAAAGGTCGAGATCTTCATTTTCCGAACGTCCAAAAGCTGGTGGCCATCAAAGAAATGACCAGCATGGTCTCTGACCAGACCATGCATGAGATGATCGTCACGAACTTCGAACGAGAAGCGGATCTCCTGGCCACGCTTTCGCACCCTGCAATTCCCCGAATTTACGACTACTTCATCCATAACAACAGCCTATACCTGGTGATGGAGTTCATCGACGGCCTGGATCTGGAAGCCTTACTCGCCGAGAGTGAGGAATTTTTATCGGAACAACAAGTTGTCGAATGGGCCATCGAACTGTGTGATGTGCTGAGCTACCTGCACAACCATCAACCGGAACCTGTCGTATTTCGCGACATGAAACCATCCAACATCATGATCGACCAGCATAGTCACATCCGGCTGATCGATTTCGGCATTGCCAGAGTGTTTCAACCCGGTCAGAAAGGAACCATGATCGGGACCGAAGGATATTCACCGCCCGAGCAATATCGTGGTGAAGCCTCGCCGCCTGGTGACATCTATGCGCTGGGCGCCACACTTCATCATCTGTTGACCAGGCGTGATCCGCGCATCGAACCTCCGTTTTCATTTGCAGAACGGCCCATCCGCGAGATCAACGCAGACGTGTCGCCCGAGCTCGAAGCCGTGATCAATGCCTCCCTTGCCTACGATCCCAAGAACCGTTATCCCAGTGCGGAAAAGATGAAACAGGCGCTGATGGGGGTCGTACAAGAAACCGGTATTCTGGTGAAACCCCGCACGGCTGCTATCGTCAGTACGGGAGATTCTGTAGAACCGGTCTGGACCTTCGAATGCGAGGATGAAATCCGCGGTACGCCCCTCATCCATGACGGCACGGTGTACATCGGCTGTTACGACAACAATTTATATGCGCTGAACGCTGAAACCGGAGAATTCCTCTGGAAGTACGCCACCGAGGGAGGCATCACCGGAAAACCGGCCATCGAAGCAGATATGATCTTCATCGGTTCAGAAGACAATCGCTTACACGCAATATCTGCGGACCACGGTAAACTCATTTGGATGTACTACGCCGACGGCCCCATCCGCTCATCCCCCGTCGTATCGGATGGCCACGTATTCTTCGGTGCAGATGACAGCCGCATACACGTGGTCAACATGATTACCGGGCGGAGAGCGTGGAGAGAGAACACAAGCGGACCCATTTGGTCCTCTCCCGCCGTACACGATGAGCGTGTGTACTTTGGATGTGAAAGTGGTGATTTTTACTGCTACGATTTTCGCGGTGAGCAGAAATGGCGCAAGAAAATTAAACGAGCGGTGACCTCATCGCCGGTGATTGCCAACGGAATGGTCTATTTCGGGTCGAAAGACTGGACGCTCTACGCGCTCGAAATCGAAAACGGTTGGCAGGTATGGCGCTTCAGGATGGGCGGACCTACGATTTCGTCCCCCGCCTACGCTGACGGGAAGATTTTCATCGGCTGCGGCGATAACAACATCTACGCCATTCTGGCCAAACATGCTCGAGAGGCATGGCGTTTTGCAACGGAGCACCAGGTGACGGGATCTCCGATCGCGTATGAAGATTCGATCTACTGTGGTTCTGTGGATGGCTCACTTTACTGCCTGGAATTTCGTTCCGGACGTTTGCGCTGGCGTTTCGATACCGGCGGTGCGATAACGGGTACCCCGGCCATTTCGAACAACAAGGTTTACATCGGATCGACCGATCATAAAATTTACTCATTGTTAATTGTGTAATTCATTATGGCTAGACAGGACAAACATAGCGAATGCAATTTCTAAAGAAGACATTCAAGGGGTTATTTGGAAACCTCGGACGATCCGACTCTACCAGGTCTACGCCCGCTGCACGACGCGCACCGTCCACCTCTACTGCATGGTCATTGACCTGCGAGCAATCTATTCAAGTCGGTACGGGTCATTCCACGGGTGTCGTTCGTTCACACAACGAAGATGCACTCTTCGTCTTGACGGGGAATGCATTCGGCGATGATCCGCTCGATGGATTCGGCCTGTTTCTTGTCGCAGACGGCATGGGAGGTCATCGCGCGGGAGAAGTGGCCAGTGCTGTATCCGTGCGAACCGTCGCCAGAAGATTGACAGAAGACACGATCATCGATTTACTGGCACAAGAACCTCAAAACGACGCCGATTCCATCCAGGACATCCTGCGCCTTGCACTTCAGGATGCAAATCAGGCCGTTGTAAACAAAGTGCCCGGCGGCGGTACGACGCTGACGGCGGCACTCGTCCTCGATGGCCAGATGGTTATCGGTCACGTCGGCGACAGTCGAGCCTACGTCATCGAAAACGATTCGATGAAAGCGATCACACGTGATCATTCGCTCGTAGAGCGTTTGCGGGAACTTGGACAACTCACGGAAGAGGAAGCGGCCGTTCATCCGCAGCGCAACGTACTCTACCGTGCGATCGGCCAGGGCGCAAACCTCGAAATCGATACATTGACTCATCCCGTTCCAAAGGGCGGTTTTTTGCTCCTCTGCTCGGATGGCTTGTGGGGCGAAGTCTCCGAGGATGTGATCTATCGCATCATTTCCGGCTCCAACCATCCGCAAGAGGCCTGTGAAGCCTTGGTCAGAGCCGCGAATGCCGCAGGCGGGCCGGACAACATCACGGCGGTATTGGTGCAGTTTCCAAAGGGGTAAAGGGCGGACAAGTGTCTGGTGAGAGCGATTATTACTCAATCCTCGGGGTTCCGAGAAACGCGACGCTAACCCAAATCAAGCATGCGTATCGCCAAGCGGCATCCCGTCTCCACCCGGACAAGAATGTCGCACCGGGTGAAACGGAGCTTTTCCTCGACGTCAGCCGCGCTTACGAAGTTCTATGCGACGCGGACAAAAGAGCGGCGTACGATGAAGAGCTGCAAAGCATGGAAGAAGAACTCGCCGAGGATTCGGTTTTCCGCTGCAGCATAACCCACAGCCGCTCTCAGATTCTGCGATTGGACGAACCCCAGGTACATTACGTTTTGATGGACATCGAAGCCACAACCGATCTACCGGCCTCTCGTCCGCCGGTAAACATGGCCATCGTTGTCGACCAATCCACATCGATGCGGGGACAACGTTTGGATCGTGTTCGCGCAGCGACTCTCAGCATCCTGGATGACATGCAGCCTGAAGACGATGTTTCCGTCATTTCGTTCAGCGATCGCGCCGAAGTCATCATATCCCCGGAACAAGCAAAGGACATCAAAACCGCACGTGCCCGCCTCAGTCTCCTGCAGGCAGGAGGCGGTACGGAAATCGCCCAGGGTATGGAAGCGGGTCTGGCAGAAATCGAAAACAACCTGCGTAAAGAAGCCGTAAATCAGATGGTGCTGCTCACCGATGGCCGTACGTACGGCGACGAAGATCAATGCATCGCACTGGCGACGAAGGCGTCTGCGCAAGGGATTTCGATCAATTGCATCGGGATCGGGTCTGACTGGAGCGACCGCCTGTTGGATGATGTGGCAACTCGCAGCGGAGGCAGCGTCGTATTTCTCAACTCCCCCAAGGCCGTTCAGGAGCTGCTCGAAGAGATTTTCACTTCCCTCGGCATGGTCGTTGCCAGTCGTATGCGTATCGAGGGATCGATCGGACAACAGGTCGATCTGCGCTCAGCCTTTCGCATCCAGCCTAATCCCATGCCGCTGGGCGACGTTCTACCGATGTCCTTGGGACACCTCATGCGGGATTCTCAAATCCGCGTGATCCTAGAATTGGTCGTCCATCCGATCGGAGACGTGCAAACGCTGCTGCTTACCCACACCAAAATCACCGGAGACATTCTCTCCGGTGAATCGGAAACGGCCTCACTTCCCGTGAACCTGCAGATTCCTGTGTCCCGAGATCCTGACCTGGAACCCCCTCCCGACACGATCGTGGATGCACTGAATTTGATCGCCCTGTATCGCATGCAGGAAATGGCACGCCACGAATCTGAATTGGGCCAATCGGTGCAGGCTGCTAAGCGGTTGGAAAACCTGGCCACCCACCTGATCGCCTCGGGTGAACGGGATTTGGCGAAAGCGGCTCTCAGTGAAGCCGTGCGACTTTCCCGTACCGAACGATTGTCAAGCGAGGGCGAGAAAACCTTGAAGTACGGCACCCGAGCCTTGCTTTTACCGCCTTCCGAGAAGATGAGGCAATGATCGAATGCCCCTCTTGTAAACACCAACATTTTGTCGGCACGCTATACTGCAGCGAATGCGGGACGAGACTCGCCCCTTCAAATCCTGCGCCGACAATGACCGGAGCGAGGCACCAAGCGAGAGAAGATCCAGCCGCAACCAAGCCGCATATTCCTGAAGGACCGGAACTGCACACCGGTGCCTTGATGGGATTACGGGTTCTATCCACTGGCGACGTCGTTTCACTTCTGGGGAGATCCAATTACACACTCGGTCGATCCATAAAAGAGCAGGCTGTCGTCCCCGATATCGATCTGGCGAATTACGAGGCATACGAATACGGCGTGTCCCGCTTGCATGCAGAGATGAAAATCGAAACAGACGGCGTGTACGTCATCGATCTCGAAAGCGCAAACGGCACCTTGATCAACGGACAACGATTGGAATCGCTAAAACCTTCTCCCTTGCTCCACGGAGACGTTCTCCAACTCGGTCGGATGCAGCTGCAACTCATTTCAAGGTACCACAGATAGAGGTGAAGAATGCCCATTAGTGTTTTGGTTCATTTGAGTGGTGAAGACCCCGTCCTCGGTGAGGTCGAAGATCTTCCCGGTGCTACGGATACAACCATTATCATCAATAACCCGCGTAAACGAGACGAGAAAGACCTATCCTACCTGGCGGAAACGGTCGTGAGTGTCATGTGGCCGATGCACCGGATCAACTTCATTGAGATCCTGCCCACACGAGAAGAAGAAGAGCTGATCGGCTTCGTGAGAGAATGAGGGATCATGACTCATGATCCCTCCGGACGTCGGCGAATCCTGGTCGTCGATGATGAGCCTCGGATGATTCAGGTCATTCGTATGAATCTCGAGCACGATGGCTTCGAGGTATTTGAGGCTCCATCCGGCACGAAGGCGCTCGAGAAATTGCGCGATCAAATCCCTGACCTCATCATCCTGGACGTGATGATGCCGGATCTGGATGGTTTCGAAACCTTGCGTTTGATTCGTGAAATATCCACAGTCCCCGTCATCATGCTGACAGCGAAAGGAGAAGAGGACGATCGCGTGCGCGGTCTCGAATTGGGCGCAGATGATTACATCACCAAGCCCTTCAGTCCTCGCGAGTTGGTCAGCCGGGTTCGCGCTGTGCTGCGTCGAACCGAAATGCCCAGCACGCCGACGCATGAGGTCATCCAGGTCGACGACCGCCTGAAACTGGATTTCGACCGGCGGGAAGTGTGGGTGGATGGAAAACTCGTTAATCTCAGGCCGACCGAATATCGGTTGCTTTACCATCTGGTACAAAATGCAGGCTGGGTTGTCCCCCACGAGCAACTCCTCGCCAAAGTGTGGGGCTACGAGTACCGGGATGAGACTCATTACCTTCGCCTGTATATCAACTATTTACGCAAGAAGCTGGAAAAAGATCCCTCGAATCCAAAATACATCCTCACCGAACGCAGCGTTGGATACCGCTTTGTAGATTACAAGAGAAATAAGAAATAACGCACCCCCCTCAAGATCCCTCAACTTGGGCAAAGAACGCCTCGGGAAACGACAACTGCTTGTTATAGTAACTTTACTCGGTTAGAATCCTTTTGAAAGGGGAAAGTAAATTTGTGACGCGTCAAAGAATACTCGTTGTTGATGATCATGAAGTGGTTCGACTCGGGCTGCGTGCACTGCTCGATAAACATCCGAATTTCGAGGTCGTCGCAGAAGCCGCGACGGCCCGTGAGGCGATCGAAAAGACCGAATCTTACGAACCAGATGTGGTCGTAATGGACATCCGCCTGAAAGGCGGTTCCGGGATCGAAGCGTGCCAGGAAATCATCGCCTCCTCCCCGGACACCAAAGTCATCATGCTGACATCGTACGCCGAAGATGAGATGTTGTTTTCCGCCATCCGCGCCGGAGCGGCCGGATATGTCCTCAAACAGATCGGTGGAGACGACCTCGTGCGGGCGATTGAAGCGGTAGGCCGTGGAGAGGCGCTGCTGGATCCCACCGTTACCCAAAGGGTCTTTCAAGAAGTTCGAAAAGCAGCACGTGAAGAAGAAGCTTCCGCGTTCGCCGAGTTGACCCAGCAGGAGATGCACGTTTTGCAGCTCGTATCAGAAGGGCGTACAAATCGCCAGATCGCTGAAATGCTATACCTGGGGGAAGGAACGGTTCGCAATTACGTCAGCAGCATCCTATCCAAGCTGAACGTGCGCAACCGGGCGGAAGCCGCTGCGTACGCCGTAGAACACAATCTGAAAGATTATCTCTGAAGTCCGCCGATCCCACTCCAGCAGGATCGTATTCGGTAGCCGTAGGAAACCTCATGGAAGACTCAATGTTCCGGCGTGCCTCGTTCGCCGAGATATATCGCCTCGTAATCGTGCGCGCGTTCGTAAACCAATCCGGAAATCCAGTCTTGAACTGCGTGCTCCAATTCATCAACCAGAACGAGCCTTCCGGTTAACGCAGAGACTTTGTCACCGGTCTCAACACAAATTTCTTCGACCAATACAGCCCGGTTCTGCCCCAATTCCAGGGCAGCAGCCTGCGCTTCACGAGCAAGATCTTGATCCCGCCACCAGGATTGTAGATTGCTGGTGAATATCACGTCCGGCAGCCGGACGCCGAAATCCGAAAGCGCTTGCTTGAAATCCTGGCGAACATCCAGACTCTCCTGATTCAATTTCGACTTCACGATACGGATGATTTGCTGTAAGTCCCGGAGAACAAACAGGGACGCCGGTCCGGCCGTGACCAGTTCGTGAATTAATTCGTTGATCGGGGACAGATCGCCGTCGTAGACGCAGGAAGTGATCAGCAATTCCGCTTCCATACGAATGTACGATTGCTCTGCCAGCCGGAGAAGATTGTCCAGCTTTCGACTCATCGCCGTTTATCCTCTGCCGGTACACCGGGAGATAAAGCCTTCAGGTAGTCCCACGAGTAGATCCCATACGCATGCCCATCATCCCAGATCAAACGAAGGGCGTAATTGCCCACCTTCTCGACGCTGCGAAGGTCCGCCGACGCATCGGGTGGAAGCGGCAACTCGAGAGAAAACGGCGAAGCCGCGGCATCATCCTCTTCGCGCTTCAATCGACACTCGGCACACGGGCATGCTGCCCTTAAACCCGCGAGCGGATACGCCGCCCGCTGCCCATCATCCCACTCGATAACAAGTACGGCTTCGGAGCGCCGCACGATGATACTTATTGGTTTAGATCCCATCCAGACCCACCAGAAATAAAGACGGACGACCGCTCCTGTTCATCAGTAGTTTTCCGCTCAAGGATTTTCCATCCTGCGCAGATAGTTCTCCACCGCCCATCCGGAGATCGAGCTGTCATATGGATTGACGAGGAACCACCAGACATAGCCGTCCCGATCCTCAGGACCACCTTCGACCTGAAAGACATCGTTCTCGTAAGCCAGAAATTCGACTCCACTCGACAGGCCCGGCTGTGTTCGTATTCTGAGCCTGTCCCCCTCCGTACCGGCAACGATGACCCATTCGCCAACCTCGATCTCCCCGCCCGTCGAAGGAGGCAAAGTAGGAGATTGCGTGGCTGTCGAAGCCTGAGTCGCCTGTGAGGTCGGATCGGGCGGCGTATCGGTCGGAATAGCCACAACGGTCAGGCCCGGCAATACGGACACCTGACCCATGTTTGAAATCCGTGAGACGTAGCCCTGGATCAACGCAGCGATGAACACGAGTACGCCCAAACCTATCCCCAAAACAAACCAGCGCCAATTTCGCAGGAGATACCGCTTGAATTCGAGGAGATAACGATTTCGCATCGGGACTAACGCCTCACCAGTGTTCGACACGCTTTGGGTAAAGTGACAATCCGTCCAAGGGTGAGCACGATTATAACCTGAACGTAGTGGTTCGCGATGATGGTTGCCGAAAGTGAGCGGCATGGTTAGAATTCCCAGCGGGAGAGACGATGAACAACAGCTATGGTGCACCGTTGGGAGGAAGATACGAAATCATTGGCTCGCTCGGCCGTGGTGGCATGGCCGAAGTCTACCGCGCGCGTGATTTGAGTCTCCAACGCGAGGTCGCCATCAAGCTGCTGCGCGACGATCTCACTTCCGACCCCGCCTTCCAGGCAAGCTTCCTTCATGAGGCGCGAGCTGCAGCCAACCTGGCCCATCCCAACATTGTCACGATATTCGATTTTGGTATCGACTCGGGTCGATACTTCATCGTTTTGGAATTGGTTCCCGGCACCGACCTTAAAACCCTCATCCGGCGGCGAGGCGCCCTGCCCATCCCGGAAGCGGTGGACTTGATGATCCAAATCTGCGCCGGAGTTGGCTATGCGCACCGAGCCGGCCTCATCCATTGCGATCTCAAACCGCAAAACGTGCTGGTGGGCAACGACGGCGTGGCCAAAATTACCGATTTCGGCATCGCCCGGGCATTCGCATCCATTCAGCCGGATGAGCACAGCGAGGTCGTTTGGGGTAGTCCTCTGTATTTTGCCCCGGAGCAGGCTGCCGGCCGTCCCCCGACGTTCGCCTCCGATGTGTATGCACTCGGCGTCACGTTCTTCGAAATCCTGACCGGCCGTACTCCCTTCCAGGCGAACGATGCCGACGAACTCGCTCTTCTACACCAGACCGCAAAGCCGCCGCGCTTGAGCCAGTTTCGTCCGGAAATCCCCGAAGTACTCGAGCAAATAACTGCGAAAGTGCTTTCAAAGGAACCCGCTGCGCGCTATCGTACTGCAGACCAATTCGGCCGTGTTTTAATGACCTATGCTGAACAATTGCAATCGCTGCCCGTTCGATCCTACCAGATGCCGCCTCCGGCCGAAAACGACCCCGATGCATCCACTTCGGCCATGGCGTTTCCCTCGCCGGTACGTATCGATTGGGCCGCCGTCATCCTCGCCCTTCTTGCCTTTATCGCCGTCGGCGGCTTGATACCGCTTTGGTTGTGGGTATGTTTGCTCTATCCTTCCTGTCCGCTCAATACTCCATAGTGCCGAGTAATTCTTCCTCACCCTGAGAAAGCAATCGATTGCGATAATTTCTGCTCCAAGCGTCCCGCACGCATCCACGCACGAATCGATAGATGATATAATTCGGGAGAACTGGGTTTGTACAAGTTCGTGTCGTTTTTTTAGGAGGTTGATGTGAATGTCGTTCAATGAACTGGTCGATAAGATCAAAGCCGGTGAAGTCTCCAAGATCGTCGTCAACGACAACGATCTCGAGGTGGAATACAACCAACCGGGAATGACGGCCGTTAGCCGTAAAGAGCCCACGAAGACTTTCGTGGGACAATTGATCGATTTCGGACTCACGCCTGAATATTTGGCCGAAAATCCATTCGAACTCGAGATTAAAGAACCGAGTGATTGGAACACGGTCCTTAGTCTGATAACGTACATCCTGCCAGCGCTGCTCGTCGTCGGGCTGATCTGGTTCATGCTGCGCCAGGCGCAAGGCAGCAACAATCAAGCGCTGTCGTTTGGCAAGAGTCGGGCGCGCATGTTCACCGGTGATCAACCAACGATCACCTTCGAAGACGTTGCCGGCGTCGAGGAAGCCAAGGAAGAGCTGCAGGAGGTCGTAGAATTTCTCAAGGAACCCGAAAAATTCATAACTCTCGGCGCGCGTATCCCCAAAGGCGTTCTTCTGATTGGCGCCCCGGGCACCGGAAAAACCATGATGGCGAAAGCGGTATCCGGCGAAGCGGGCGTACCATTCTTTTCGATCTCGGGTTCAGAATTCGTCGAGATGTTTGTCGGCGTCGGCGCAAGCCGTGTGCGCGATCTTTTCGATCAAGCCAAGCGTCACTCACCATGCATCGTCTTCGTCGATGAAATCGATGCCGTCGGGCGCCACCGCGGTGCAGGACTCGGCGGCAGTCACGATGAGCGTGAACAAACGCTGAATCAAATGTTGGTCGAAATGGATGGTTTCGACACCGACACCAACGTGATTATCATGGCGGCGACCAACCGGCCCGATATTTTGGACCCCGCCTTGCTGCGTCCGGGAAGATTCGACAGGCGTGTCGTTCTCGACCGTCCGGACATGCGCGGGCGCGAGGCGATCCTCAAGGTCCACACGAAGGGAAAACCATTGGAAGTCGATGTGGATCTCAGCATCATCGCCAAATCCACTCCCGGGTTCGTCGGCGCCGATCTCGAGAATCTGGTCAACGAGGCCGCGATCCTGGCTGCTCGACGAGACAAGCGCACGATTGGTCAACCGGAGTTCGAAGAGTCGATCGAACGCGTCATCGCCGGCCCCGAAAGAAAGAGCCGCATCATCAGCGAGGAAGAGAAACGTATCGTCGCCTACCACGAAGCGGGTCACGCCATCATCGCACACGTCATCCCGGAAGCGGATCCGGTGCACAAGGTGAGCATCATTGCTCGAGGCATGATGGGCGGATATACAATGGCCTTGCCGGAAGACGACCGTACGCTGACGTCGAAAAACAAGATGAAGGCGGACCTCGCCTTCGGACTCGGTGGGCGTGCCGCTGAGGAGATCGTCTTCAACGACATCACGTCCGGAGCGTCCAACGATCTCGAGCGAGTCACCAAACTGGCCCGCTCGATGGTCACCCGTCTGGGGATGAGCGATTCGCTTGGCCCGATGGTCTATGGGCAGAAAGAGGAATTGGTATTCCTCGGACGTGAGATCGGCGAACAAAGAGATTACTCCGAAAACATCGCTGAATTGATCGATGATGAAGTGCGGCAATTGGTCCAGGAAGCGCACCTGCGGGCGCGTGACATTCTTACGAAATACCGGGATCAGCTCGAAACCATAGCGCAGCGACTCATCGAGGTGGAAACACTCGACCGCGATGAGTTTGCGCGAATGTTCGCGGAACCGGTTCAACCGAAGAACAGCGGAACCCCCGTGCCGATTCCTTCTGCCGGCGATTAACGAGTCAACAGCAGTTTTTGTAAACGAAGGGCTGTCCGATGATCCAGACGGACAGCCCTTATCATTTATCGTTGCGGGTCGAAGAGGAAAACGTCGGTTTACCTAAGCTTCTTTATCACTCTCCCGATGCTGCCGTACCAATTCACGGCGCAGAATTTTACCCACCGTCGTTTTGGGCAGCTCGTCTCGAAATTCTACCTGTGTCGGCACCTTGTAGGCCGCCATCCTCTCCTTGCACCAGGCCCGAATGTCATCAACTGAAGCCGTCGCGCCGGGCTTGAGAACGACCCAGGCCTTGACGGTTTCTCCCCGATAGGCGTCCGGAATGCCTGCTACGCCTACTTCCAGGACGCCCGGATGCTCGGAAATGACTTCTTCGACCTCACGCGGCCACACCTGGTAGCCACTCGGTTTTATCAACTCCTTCTTGCGGTCGACGATGAAGAAATATCCATCCTCATCCATGCGGGCGATGTCGCCGGTATACAACCAACCATCCCGCAGCGCATTCGCCGTCTCCGTGGGCATGTTGTGATAGCCCTTCATGACCTGTGGCCCCTGAATCACCAACTCGCCAACCTCGCCGGGTCCAAGCACCGTCGTTTCATCGTCGAGGGAAATGATGCGTGCATCGACATCGGGCAGCGGCAAGCCAATCGAACCTTCTTTATTCAGTCCGTAAAGCGGATTACAATGCGTTGCCGTCGGCGCCTCCGAGAGTCCATAGCCCTCTACCAGTTTCCCGCCGGTCTGTTTTTCGAAAAGCGTCTTGGTCTCGCGCATCAAAGGCGCCGATCCCGAGATACAAGCCTGGATCGAACTCACGTCCGTCTTCCCTGCCTGCACGTCGGGATGGTTGTTGATGGCGTTGTACATTGCGGGTACACCCGGGTAGATTGTGGGTCTGTATTTGGATATCAAAGCGAGAATTTCATCGGTTTGACGTGGATCAGGCTGGATCACCAACGTGGCGCCCGATGAAATGCCGAACGTCATGCCCGCCACCAATCCGTAGACGTGGAACATCGGGATGGCCATCAGTACGATCTCTTCTCCCATCCTCAAGTGGGGATTGAAAGCCCGAATCTGGAGCGTGTTTGCGACGAGGTTGCGGTGCAAGGCAACGGCCGCTTTTGAAAGACCGGTGGTCCCTCCACTGTATTGAAACAAGGCAATGTCATCCGGACCAACATCCACCTTTGGGGCATCTTCAGGAGAATGCTTATCGATCAGGTCGCGCATCCACACATCTTGCTCGTCGAGAGTGACCCGATGTCCACCCTTCTTTTCCATGGTTAGGGTAAACAGGAAGCGTATCAATCCGGGCAGCGCTTCTTTCAAATTGGTCACCACGAGGGTTTTCAAGGTCGTCTGCTCTCGGACGGCCTTGATTTTCTCGTAGAACATACTCGCGGCGATCATGATCTCGATCCTGGAATCGTTGACCTGATGCACGATCTCACGCGCTTTATACAACGGGTTAAACGCGACGACTATGCCGCCCGCTTTCAGAATGGCGTAGAAGGCAAGCACGAACTGCGGAATGTTCACCATGAACATACCGACCGGTGTACCTTTCCTGACGCCAAGATCGGCCAGGCCGGCAGCGAGTCGATCCGAAAGCTCGTCCATCTCAGCGTAAGTGATTTCCGCACCTTTGAAAATAGTGCAGGCGCGTTGCGGGTACGCTTGCGCCGATTCCGTTAGTATGTGGTGGAGACTGATCTTTGGGTAATCGATATGTTTTGGGACCCCCTCATCGTAGAATTTATACCAAGGATGTTCTTTCATCATCACCACTCTCCTTTAGGCACTCACACTTGAAGAGACGGCTCCTCTATACTCTTTATACATCGGAATTGAACGGACGCAAAATCCGAATGATATAATTACGAAAGCGAGCTCTTTACCTTTCTGGAGAAACCATCCGTACTACATAAATCGTTTGAGCATAATTCCACCCGGAGGTGAACAAGGATGCGAAATCTTTCTGTGCCAGGAAAGAATGCAAAACGATATCTTGAACGCGACAAGAACGTGATTTCTCCCTCCTATCCACGTGTTTACCCGTTCATGATGGATCACGGTGCGGGCTCCGAAGTCTGGGACGTAGACGGCAATCGTTACGTAGACTTTACCTCTGGTATTGCCGTCTGCTCGACCGGGCACAGCCATCCGAAAGTGGTCGAGGCGATCCAAAAACAAGCGGAACGGTACATCCATATCTCTTCCGACTTCTACCACCCAATCTGGATTGAGTTTTCGGAAAAACTCGCCTCTACCGCCCCTTTCAAAGAAAACGCAAAAATCTTTCTGGGAAATTCCGGAACGGAAGCGGTTGAAGCAGCCATTAAATTGGCCCGGTTTCACACCGGTCGACAACAGTTTATCGGCTTCTTGGGCGGCTTTCACGGTCGGACGTTGGGTTCATTGGCCTTCACGGCCAGCAAACCCGTTTACCGCCATGGATTCTTCCCGATCTTGAACGGTGTGACGCATGTACCTTATCCGGATCCCTATCGACCGCTGCTTGTATCGAAACACGAAGATCTTGGCGAGAGCGTGGTTCAATACATCCGCGACGTTATCTTTCAAAAGGTACTGCCGGCGGAGGATTGCGCCGGCATCCTCGTTGAGCCGATCCAAGGCGAAGGCGGCTATGTCGTACCGACCGACGGATTCTTCCCGGCATTGCGCGAATTATGCGATCAACACGGCATCTTGCTCATCGTGGATGAAATCCAATCGGGTGTCGGTCGAACGGGTAAATGGTGGGCGATCGAGCATTGGAACGTCGAGCCGGACATTGTCTGTACGGCGAAAGGTATCGCCTCTGGTGTTCCGCTCGGCGGGATCATCGCCAGGGAAAGCGTCATGGATTGGCCCAGCGGAGCCCACGGAAACACCTATGGGGGCAACCCAATTGCATGCGCCGCCGCGCTGACGACGTTGGAATTGATCGAGAACGGCATGATGCAGAACGCTGCGGAAGTCGGCCAGTATACACTGGACGCGCTTGCTGAACTGCAAGCCCACCATCCGAGTATCGGACAGATTCGGGGCAAAGGCTTGATGATCGGCGTCGAGTTCGTTAAGGATCGTGAGACTCGCGCACCGGCGAAATCCCTGCGCAAACGCGTCGAGCAGCACGCCTTCCACAAAGGCCTACTGACGTTGGGATGCGGCGAAAGCACGCTGCGCGTAGCGCCCGCGCTCAACATCACGACCCAATTGATCGACGAGGGCCTGGAGATTCTCGATCGCGCCATTAATGAAGCCGAGCAGGAAGAGCTAGACTGAATGCTGCCCGATTTTCGTGTTCGCCAGCGCGATTACCTGCTCGAGATTTCACGTGTCATTACAGAAGAACTCGAGCTCAATCTCGTGCTTACGCGAATCGTACGCGTTTCGGCCGAGCTTCTCGCGGGCCATGCCGGCATCATTGCGCTGCGCGACGAAGGGGGTTGGCGAATCGCCTCCTCATACGGCATCAATGCGGAATTCCTGAAGAATCTCGAACCCTTACTCGCAGATATCCCCGATCAAGGTGATCCCGCGCGTTTCGCACTCCCGGAAATTAACCGCCGGCTGCAGCGCATCACTGCCGCGACGAGCATGGGTCTATTGACCGGCGTTGGTTTACCGATGATCGCCCATTCGGAGATCGTAGGCGTTATTTTCGTCTTCCGTTCCTACCCGGGTCGTTTTTCAAACGAGGATCGGAAGCTGCTGCAGGCATTCGCCTCGCAAGCCGCGATTGCGGTCCACAATGCAAGGCTTTATACGGAACTCTCGCAGCAAAAACAGCACATCGATGCGGTCCTCGAATCCTCCGCGGATGGTATCTTTATTCTCGACCCGAGTTTCTGTTTCGTTCGTTTCAATCGTGCCTGCGCGCGTCTCACAGGATACGAACCCGAGGAAACAATCGGGAAACCCCACGCGAAGATCATCCGCTGGCTGCGGCGCGAGCCTGGTCTATCCCTGGAAGAGGCTGAAGCCGGCGGCTGGCCGCTTTCGGCCCAAGCCGTGCTTTACGTCGAAGGGGATTTAATCAAGAAAAACGAAGAGGCAATAAGCGTTGGCATCCGTTATGCACCTACGATCTCCCCGGAAGGGAAATTGAGAAGCATCGTCGCCAACGTGCGTGACATCACCAAATTTCGGGAAGCCGAAGAACTGAAGGACACTTTCATCTCCATCATCAGCCACGAACTACGAACGCCCGTGGCCTTGATCAAAGGATACGTGGGCACGCTGCGGAGAGAGGACGCGGAGTGGGATCCAGACACCGTACGCGATAGTTTGGCGGTGATCGAAGAAGAATCCGATCGGCTCGCAGACTTGATCGACGACCTGCTCGATGCCTCACGGCTTGCAGCCGGTGCACTCTCCTTGAACTTTTCCGAGGTGGGGCTTAAGGAGTTGGCCGAGAGATTGGCGAAGCGTTTTAAAACCCAATCTGCTGCGCACACGTTCGTCGTCGAATTCCCCGACGACTTTCCAACCGTACTCGCGGATGAAGACCGATTGACTCAAGTTCTTACCAATCTACTATCGAACGCCGTCAAATACTCGCCCGATGGCGGCCAGGTGACGATCCGTGGACAGGCACTCAAGGACGAAATCGTGGTCTGTGTGCAGGATGAAGGTTCGGGCATCGCACTGGAAGACGTACCGCGTGTATTCGATCGTTTCTACCGGTCGAACGAAGCATCGCGGAAGACAAAGGGAGCGGGATTGGGACTCTTCCTGGCCAAAGCTGTAATCGAAGCCCATGAAGGGCGGATATGGGTAGACGAAGAAGTCAAGCACGGCACGAGAATCTGTTTCGCACTTCCTCGGCATCACACACGAGAATAACTGCAAAGGATAACAATTTTCCATGACCCAAGCGATGACTCAAATTCAATGCCCCAACTGCAAAGCACCGATCATGGCCTCCATCGAACAACTCATCGATGTCGGCCAGGACCCCGGCGCAAAAGCCAGGCTGCTTTCCGGAAGCATAAACCGTATCAAGTGCCCTTCTTGTGGCTTCGAAGGCCAGATCGCGACGCCCCTCGTGTACCACGACCCCGAAAAGGAGTTGTTGCTGACGTACATGCCCGTCGAACTCAGCATTCCCAAAGACGAACAAGAACGCGTGATTGGCAAGATGATCAATAAAATCACGGAGAGCCTGCCGCCGGAACAACGAAAAGCCTACCTGTTTCAACCTCAGACTACGCTCACAATGCAGGGAATGTTGGAACGGATATTAGAGGAAGACGGAATATCCAAAGAAGAGATCGAAGAACAGCGCGCCAGAATGCGTCTCTTTGAAGATTTGATTCAAAGCCGCGAAGAGGATCTCGACGATTTCATCAAGGAACACGACGAAGAAATGGACTCCGCTTTCTTCCAGATCGCGGCAATGGCGATAGGCTCGATAACGGATGCGGACACGAAACAAGCCGTTACCCAACGCTACGAAAAAGCCGTTCAACAAAGCAAGTTTGGCCGCCGAATCCAGGCCCAAGAGAATGAATTCAAGCAGGCCATCGAAAGCATCAACGAGCTCGGGAAGGACATGACCCGTGAAAACATCCTGGATTTACTGATTCAGGCTCCGAACGACGACCGCGTACTCGCCATCGTCAATCTCCTGCGGCCAGCGTTGGATTACAGCTTTTTCCAACTGCTGACGGATCGCATGGAGTCGAGCGATACAGAACAACAAGAGAAGCTTTCTGCACTCCGCGAGCGCATACTTGAAATTTCCCAGGAAATCGACAAAGTCCAGGAAGCTCGCGCAGCGCAAGCCGCTTCTTTGCTGCAATCACTGATCCGAGCGGAGGACCTCGATCAGGCCATTAGAAACGCTCTTCCCATCGTTGACGACTATTTTCTAGGGATTCTACAGGCAAACATCCAGGCGGCAGAAGAACGGAACAATGCTGAAACCCTGAAGAAACTCAACGAGATTCGGGACAAATTGCAGTCCATTGCCGAAGAATCTGTCCCGGAAGAACTCCGTTTTGCTCAACAACTCATTAATATCGAAGACGACGAGGAGGCGCTTCGGTTCCTGGAAACGTCAATTGATCAGATCAACGACCAGGTATTGTCTGCATTGATGGCCACCGCAGACCGCCTTGCAGAAAACGGCGATCAAGAAAACGCCGATCGGGTACGTAATCGGTATCGTCAGGCACTGCGATTGGCGATGAAGGCAAAGATGAGCGCCGAAGATAATGGTGAGGAAACCTAATCAAAACAGAGTTCGAGCGCAGCGTAGTTCATCGTCAGCAATTGGAACTCGAACCCTGTGTCTATAATGGCACAGGGTCCTTTCTTGACCCATAACGGAATTATTCGATCCATTCCTTGATACTATCCCGCGCATCCATAGCCTGGCCGAGCATGAACCCCAGAATCGCGAGAAAAATGATCGCTGCGAATCCGATGACATCCCCCCACGGAGGCTCGACGAAGTCGGGCACGATGATTAATACCACGATCCCGATCGTCAACCCCAGGACCAATCCCAAGAACTTGTTCGGCGTCTCATCGATCATCGTACGCAAAGAGAAGCTCGTAAGGGACTTTTTCCGACGCCGTGCAATCGAATGTTGGAGATTGTTGACTTTCGTTTGAGGGTCACGAAGCTGGATTTGCCGGTCGCGAATCCTCTTTAACCGCTCTTGCTCCGAATTTCGTGAACTCATCTCATACCTCCAAGCCTTGGGAATCTTACGAGCCGAGATCGTTCGATGGTCGAATTCTAATTATCGAAATCCAGCCATAGATCGTGGACAAAATCCGGGCAGTGATCGTCTACACTGCGTTCGTTTGCCCACTTGATGACGTCGGGCCTCTTCGCTGCAGGCGTACACAGCCGCTGCGGATCGACACGAATACCCGCTCGTGCCAGATCCAGCCGATCTGCGTCATAACACGTTTGAATGGTAACGTTGCTGTGATTGCGTTCATCGGTATGATTGGCGCACGCGGCGTAAAGTAATCCACATTCCTCATCCGAAATCTCGAAATAGGATCCCCACAAAGTCCGCATGAATTCCGCAGCACGTTTGCCGTGGCCCGGGTCAATGGTTTCGTTAACCCGCCGTGAGTCGTGGAACACTGCAAATAAGCCTACGACCGTTAAGTTGGCCTCGTTTTGCTTCCCCAGTTTCATGCCGTTTTCATATACACGCGCCCAATGCCGGATCCCGTGGATGCCAAACCGTGGTAGCGTGTAGTCTTCGAGGATTTTCTCCAACAATGCCGGCTTGATGCTGTCGATCATGCTTTCCCTCAATACATAACTCCGGGTTTCTCATTTCGCAGTGTATCGAGAACGGACACGATTTCATCTGTAGATAAATGACACACAAGGGTCGGTTTGGTGCTCGACGGCGTACGCAAAGAATCCTTTTTCGTCCATAACTTTTGCGGCTGGTAAAAACGCAATTCTGCCGCAATGCCCTTGACGTCTTCACTGAAGAGCATGATCCGAGCACGCAAATCCTGATCCTCTGCGGATTCGCTGTTCCCAAAGAATTCAATGACGTAGTTGATTACTTTATAGCCGATCTCTTCCATCACTGCACCTCGATCGTTTGGGGTGGTGTTTCGTCAGGCAGCGCATGAGGGTAGTGTATATGTGAAATCGCAAATTCACAACGAGGTTCTTTCTGCGAAGTATTCTTGATTAATTGACGACCAAATGGGTATTGCTGCCCGAAATGCGGATTCTCTGATTGGCGGAACAAACGTCAATACGAAGCGCGGACTGCGAGGCGGAAAGGAAACAATTCCGGAACCATGACCCCTTCCGCGACAGCAGGATCCGAATGTACGATTTTAAGTGCATCTTTTTCCGATCGGGCGTTAAACACGACGATGCCGAAAGTTCGCTCGTCGTCGGTATCCGTGCGGCCTGCGAATTCTACAATCCCCTGAGCCGCCAATTCAGATAGATGATCAAAATGCAGGGAGATAACTTCAGTTTCCCGAGCTGTGGGGCCTTCGGTCAGCATCTCGATCCGGACCGGTCGAATTGTGTACAGAAATTGCTGGTCGTCTTTCATGGGATTCCGCTTTCACCTGAGCTTTGGTTGAATCGACCTTACGCGTTTCTTCGTGTTTCGAGAGAAAAGGTGTATTTCTGTTGGCACCATTTGTAGTTCCGAACCGATACGCAGGATTCGGGTATCAGGAATTCTGGCAACGATTTGATCCTCACCGACACGCAGCGAAACGATGTTCACCCCCTTGACCGGCATCTCGAGAATGTCGCTCACCGTGGCTTTGAGTGTATATTCCGGAATCCCTGCGTCAACCGGTAAGAGTGCCTCCGGCCGAATGCCGACCAGATAATTGTCGAAAGGCGGTGAAATCAAGGAACCATCGATAAAGTTGATCGCTGGCGTGTCCATATCAATGTTCAGGAAATTCGCCACAAAGACGTTTGCCGGATTCCGGTAAATACGGTCGTAGGTTGCCACCTGTTCCACACTTCCGATATTCATGATCGCCACCAAATCGGCCATCATCATCGCTTCTTGTTGATCGTGCGTCACATACACAGCCGTGACCCCGTAACGTTGCAGCAACTTTTTCAATTCGACTCGATAGCGTAGACGAAGCTGTTGGTCGAGATTCGATATCGGCTCATCCAGAAGAATGACTCTGGGATCCCTGGTTATGCAGCGCCCCAACGCCACTCTTTGTTTCTCTCCTTGAGAAAGGCTGTCCGGTTTGCGATCCAACAGATATTCAATTTCCACACCTAGAAGCTGACTCGTTTGCTCGAATTTCTACTGTGCGATTTTGTTCAATTCGGGGGTCTTTTTCTTGAAAAAGAAATACGGTGAGCGGCGGATAGAGTGCGAACTGCTGGAAAACGATCCCAATATGTCGCTCTCCCGGTGACGTGCCTTGCATGTCGACTCCGTCATAGCGAACGCTGCCCGAATCCGGCTTCGTCAAACCGGCGATAATTCGAAGCAGCGTTGTCTTTCCGCATCCGCTCGGTCCAAGCAATACGACGGTTTTCTTGTCCGGAATGATCAGATTCAGGTTCTTCATCTCGAAATCAATTTTTCGCGATCTTTTCTCGGGTGAAGTCTTACTCCCCTCCCCTTTTTCATCGCCCGACCCCTCAAACGTAAAAGCGTCCCTGGAACCTTTCCGGCGGCGATTCCTGAATGTCTTTGATATTTCTGTCAACTCAATGGTTGCCATCCAACGCTCTCCAAGCTTGAATGAAATGGATTCGAGAGAGTCACACCAACTTCAATATACGCAACGTTCGAACGTCAACTCGAAGCGAGCGCTTCACACGTACCCTCAAGTCGATAACATCATGCAATCGGTATCACCATATTCGATGTCGATCGTGATGTGCGAGATGTCCAATTCTTTTACAAGTTCGCGAATATCCTGCTTGACACATTTCACGCTTTCTCTTGGCGTATCCTCGCTCACGACGACGTGGGTTGTCAAAACGTGATGGACGCCATCCAACGACCATATGTGCGTGTGATGAACCGACTCGACGTTCTCGATCTTTAGCAAGCGTTCGTTGATTTTTTCAATTTCATACCGTGCGGGAACGGCTTGAAGAAAGAGACCGAGGGTCTGCCTCAAGTTTCTTATCACGTTATACAGCACGTATATGGAAATCAATATCGACAGTAGCGGATCGAGAAAATAGAGATCTGCGAACAAGAGAATGATGCTGACGACAAGTACGGCAATCCAACCGAGTACATCTTCGATAAAATGCCAGCCGATCGTTCGGGCGTTGAAGGTTCCATCTCTCCGAAGCCGAAAAGCTGCAATGCCATTCACGAGAATGCCACCCAGGGCCAGGATTGCCATACCTTGTGCATTCGGCCGTTCCGGAGCAAACAGCCTTGGAATCGCCTCGAGTGCAATGTAGAGAGCACCTATGATGAGAATGACCGTGTTGATCAGTGCACCAAGAAGTGAGAACCTCCGATACCCGTAGGTATATCGTCGATCGCTTTCTTTTTGGGAGAAGTGCTCCAAATACCACCCCAACCCAAGAGAGACGGCGTCCCCAAGATCGTGCATGGCGTCCGACAAGATCGCCAGGCTGTTGGTCAAGAAGCCGCCGACGATTTCGACGACGGTAAACACCAGATTCAGAAAAAAAGCCGTCCGCAAGCCGGCAGTCGTACTGTGATGATGTCCTTGCCGATTCCCCATTGAAACCTTCTTCCATCCCAGAGTCACATTATCTATTATATTCGCTACCTCATTGCTTCTCGACTAACTGCACCTGGTGATAAGGAGTTAACATCGGCCGCACAGCTTCATCCCGCCACCTTTCTTTGCGTGAAGCGTAAACCAGACCAGACTGCGTCGACCGAGCAAATCTTGTAATCGACCATTCCGGATGCCAGGCCAACTTCGCGGACGACATTCTGTGAAAGGTCGCTTTTTACGCCGGAGGACTTCTTGGGCCAGATAATCCAAAGCCCTCCGTTGAGAGAATACGGAATCATCTCTCCCACACTTCGTTCGAGCCGATCTCTAGAGCGAACAAACCAAAGCGTGATATCCACCGAATGGACTTTGCCTCGCTGAATTCGCACGCCTTCCGGCAGCTTCCCCAATGTACGTTCGAATTCCTCCGGTGCGTCGATCAGAAGCACGCTTGAATTGGCCTCGATCCCTAGTTTCTTGGGCAACGGCGTTCCTTTATACGCTTCGAACACACTTTCAGGAACGACCGGCGACTCAGGTTGATTGACAACAGCCCGTTCGATCGCTGCTCGAACCGTATCCCACGAAGAGAACACTGCATCCGGGAAATGATCTCGAATTTTCGCGACCTTCTCCGGTGAACCCGCGCAGAACACGAGCGGCACGTGTCTCGTCGCTATTGACTTGCGCAGTGTAAACCCCACATCGCGACCTTGTGAGGGCAAACGACTCAGATCGATCACGATCACGTCCGGGATATTAGCCTGGATCTTGCGCAACGTATTACGAGAGAATTTCTCGAATTCAGGTTCGAATCCTTCCTCCCGTATCCGATCCAGGCATGCACGTGCTTCCACATCGTTCCAATGGATCAACCGCACACGTTGCATACCCTATTCCTTTGAAGTTCAAACTGCCGCATATCATAATGTCTATGCGCAATGTTAGATGCGAAGCTCGACAACGTCACCATCCTGCAATATATAATCACGCCCGACCATGATGCCGTCGTGTTCGGCGCTGCCCCACACGCGGGCGCTTTTGAGCTGCTTATAGAAATCCTGATGCACTTTACCTGCGAATTCCTCCACCGTGCACCCGCGATCGAGGATGAACGGTGATTGATAATCGGGTTCCCTTCCAGGCGCCTTCGAATAAACGCGAATGATATCCAATTGCTCGAAAAGGATCTCCTTCAAACGATCCAGATTCCTCCCTGTCTTCGCAGAGATGGGCAAAAGCGGCCAATCCTGCTCGAGCAAGGTTTTAAAGATCTCGAAGTTTTCATCTATGGCCTCATCGTCGTTCTTATTGGCCAGGACGAGCACGGGCTTTACTGAGAGGGTTTGATTGGCGGCATCCTCTTGGGCAATATGCGCCGGGACGATTCTGTTTTCCCGCAGCAGATCAACAACGGAATGTAATTGTGAAAGTGGATCGGCGCGAATATCCACTACGATGAGAATAATATCTGCCCGGCGGATGAGTTCGATCAATTCCGGCTCGATGAATTCACGATTGGTCGGTGGAGTGTCGATAAGTTGAAATTGAACGTTTTCGTAGCGCATCATCCCAGGAGTCGGTTTCCACGTGGTAAAAGGATAATCGGCGACCTCGGGTTTGGCGTTGGTGAGTGTAGACACGAGCATGGACTTGCCAACGTTGGCATGCCCGATCACTGCGATTTGTCCCGCGCCTTCCTTATCGATGTGAAACGCAGATTCCTGTCGGCTTACAGCCTTTCGGGCTTGTGCAGTGGATTTCAATTTGGATAGTTTCTTGCGCAAATCACCGCGTAGTTTGTCGGTTCCCTTATGTTTGGGAATTTTGGTTAGCATTTCCTCGAGGCAAGCAACCTTTTCCTCCGGTGTGCTCGCCGAACGATAGCGCGCTTCGACCTCAAAATAGTCTGGGGGAAGATTTGTAGGCATCGCTATTCAATCAATTCATCACGACCGCAATGGAAGTGTATAAAACCTCGAAGCCAATTTACACACCCATTCAGACCGGCTTCGCCTAATGATTATATACGCGATCAACCCGGGGAAAAAAAGCGTTGCTTCATTTGTGCCGATCCGCATTTATTACGATCCCTCCCGGAAAAGCAACTACACAATAGACGAAGTGAGGCTTTTCAAGATAGAATTATAAATAAGGAGACGAGTGAATGACACCTGGTTTTAAGGAACAAGTAACTCAACTGCGCGATCAAGTTATCAATGAATCCCTGAGGTTCCTGCATCTTTCCCAAGACACCGTATCCGGGAAAATCATCGGCGGTATGCTTGCGTCGCCCGCAATGCGGCTCGCCGAGCTGGTGCAGTCATTCGATCAACTCGTTGCCGGTTCAGGACTACACGAAGCATCCCGGCGAATGCTCGATCGCTTCGTCCGCTATTTCGAGGTCGAGCTGTTCGCCAACCTGAAGTCGATGCGAGACCATTTCATTCTCGTCTCGCGCAACACCTTCGAGCGCCTGGCCGTTGTGCGTGAAGTGATTCGACACCTGCAAGAGGGTGGTGCCGTATTGATATTTCCACGCGGTTTGATCGAACCCGACCCGCAGGTATTGACTGGTGCGACCGAATCCCTGTCACGCTGGTCCCCCAGCCTCGAAGTCATGTTGCGGCGTGTTCCACAAGCGCACCTCTCGGTTACCATCATTCGAGGCGTGTTGTCATCCTGGTCGATCAAAAACCCACTTACCCGCCTTCGCAGGAGCATACATGACAAGCAGGTGATTGCCGAGATCAGTCAGGCCGTTCAACACCTGTTCCTTCCCCGCACGCTTGCAATTGCACCGAGACTCAATTACGCACCTCCGATGACTTTCAATGACATCGTCGAAAGATATCATGGTTCGAATCCGATGGACGTCATCCGCCAGACTGCAGCTCAATTAATCGACAATTAATCGAGAAACGATCGCGCAGATAACTCGCTGCGCATCCATCAACAAGAAAAGATCCATCCGAACTTGCGGTGGATCTTTTTTTATACTTGATGGCAACAAGAATAGGTCAGCGTGAATCGACACCAACGAGTTCGCGCCCGTATTGAATGGAAGTGCTTACGAAGAGTGTGAACAACAGAAGCGCAATAACGAGAATCAGCGTATCGAAAGCCGTGATTGTTATGCCGAGAAACTCATATCCCGGATTGCCGAAGAAAAAGATCAGCGCGTTGGCGATGATAGCGATCAACCGCACTTCAGTGGGTCCAATCTTTGCATACGATATACGGAAGACGCCGGTGACAAATGCATAGACGTACGCCAGGATCGAAAGCAGCAAGTAACCACTCAGTGCGAGGCAGGCAATGTCCAGGCGAACATAAGCCGATACACCGAGTCCGGTGAAAACCACCACCTGACTGAAAGCATCGACGATGTGATCGATGTAGAAGCCAAATTTCGGCCGCTCGATCTTGCGATAGCGTGCCAGCGTCCCGTCCAGGCTGTCCCCGTACCAATTGATGACGAAACCGAGGCTCGCCAACCATAAGAAAGCCGGTGACGCTTTCGTGAGCGCGTATCCCACAAAAATAACCAACGATCCGATGATCCCGATGATCGTCAGGGTATCCGGTGTAAACCGCTGCGGAGTCCGCTCTGCGAACCAGTGCAAAACGCGTCGTTCAATGGGATCCAAGATGCTGTTTTGTATGCGAGTCTGTGATTTAACGTCTGGCATATCATTCCTCCTATTTCATCCTTGAAAACCCAAAACCGAGGACTTCGATGTGCCACATCTATCGAGCATTCATACGAGCTGATCGAGCTGCGGACTTTTTATCCAGCCTTTCGGAAACGGTCGATCGGGATTCATAAGCAGATCCAGCGCCTGACGAACCTTCGTTCGGATGGCAATACTTTCGCTTTGCTTGAGGTGCTCGACCTTTGCCAGAATCTCACTACAGAACCGGGGATAGATACGGGCCACGATACACAGACTGACGATCGACCAGGCTTGCACGAAGGCGCTATCATCACCGAGTAGATGGTACAACGTATTCGTTACTTTCTCGAGCTTGGGCGAAAAAATCGACAGATAACCAAGGATCATCGCCAGGTGCCACCGTACCATGGCGACTTCATCTTGCATCGCTATGTCCACAATCGAATCGACGTGATCGACAATCAACTCTGGCGAAGACCGCGCAACTTTTTCAAGGGCGTCCGCCGCATGGCCGCGTACGACTTTATCGTCGTGACGCAATCCCGCCAACAAATCCGCGGTCAATTCGGGGTTCTGCAGCACGAGGTTGACGACCTCGTTCGCAGCGCCATCGGAACGTAAATCGCCGTCCGAAAGCCACTCTGCAATTGAACTCACGATCCACTTGCCTTCATGCAACCTGACACGCCGACCGGATTCATGATATCTTGCTCAATACCAGATATCAACTATTGCTTTAGTCTTTCGGCGAACTTTGCGCGGAATTTAACCACCTTGGGAGATATCACGGCGCGGCAGTACCCCGCAAAAGGGTTCTTTTTGAAGTAATTCTGATGATAGTCCTCAGCCGGATAAAAATGCTTCAACGGCTTTAATTGTGTCACAACCGGGCGTTCCCAAATTCCCTCTTTTCCAATTTCTTGAATCTTTCGCCTGGCGGTCTCTTCCTGCTGCTCGTTTTGATAGAAAATCACCGAGCGGTATTGCGTACCGACGTCTGCTCCCTGACGATTCAACGTCGTCGGATCGTGGATGCTGAAGAAAACGTCCAACAGGAACTCGTAACTGACCTGTAGCGGATCGTATGTTATTTGAACGACCTCGGCGTGACCCGTGGACCCCGTACAAACCTGCTCGTAGGTCGGATCGACGACATCCCCTCCCGCATACCCTGAAATGACCTGCTTCACGCCCTCCAGGTTTTGAAACACAGCTTCCAAACACCAAAAACACCCGCCGCCAAACGTGGCGACTTCATCATCCTTCGACTCACCCTGCACACCAGAACGATTCTTATCCATTGCATACCTTTCCAATCTCTAATTAACTCGAAAGCCTCTCTATTATCATAATACCGCCATACGTCGATAAACGTTCGCTCACAAGTCCTCGTCGAATCTTACGGGAGTAAGCAACGCAAATTCCGGATTGGGCGTGTGCGGCTCGTCCATCTGCAGGCAAGGATTGCGACCCGCATTCGTAGTAAATTCATCTTGCAGATGCTCTTTTACAGCCGCCTCGAGTGTGTATGCCGTCGCCTCGATATCGATCTCCGTCCCGTAGCCATGCCGGATAAATCCCCAGAGGTATTTGGCATAGAACTTTACAAGTTTGTATCTTTCGTACTGTTCGACGTGTTTTAGTTCGTGTGCGATCAGCGCCAGGCCTTTCGCAGTATGCGGTTGAAACTGTTCCGCACCGCAGAAGTGAATGGTTTTCCCAAGCGTGATCGCCTTTGTCTTACCCTTCGAAAATCGATCACTGCTCAGAAATGCCGCCAGTCCACTCGCCAACTTGAGCTTCGCCCGGCTTACGACTCCGGGATCCGCATACCACTCAGCACGGGCGAGAAGGCGTTCCGCGCAATCCGGGATTCTCTCTGGGATCAAGTCACTCATCGCATCCTCCCTCAACATCCAATCTTGCTTCGACGCACGAACCGCGGAATCTATATTATGGCAACGCGATTTGCTTGACACCTCTCCCGGAGGTCAGGACCCAAACGGAACGCCCGGGTACTGCCCAACCGATCATCGTATCCACTTCATCGAGCAGCACGCCTTCCGTGAGTTCCAGCGAATCACGATCGAGACGATAGTACACGAGTGGATTTGGTCCACCCAGATCCCTCGATGCAACTGCGGAGAGAGTCAGCAAATGCGATCCATCGATGTCCCAGATGACGTCGGTTAGCGCGATCGTGGACCACCATTCATCCGCCAATGCTCCGTCTAATCCCAGATCGAAGGCGCCGCTGCCGTCTGCCATTGCCAGGATCAAGCGGGGATCGTCCGGTCCTCCCCAATGTGAGAAGATCAGTTCCCTGCTGTTGGGAGACCAGTAAGGTCGATCGGTTACGCTGCCCGTTCCGGAATTATCCACGTCGGCGATCAACCTTTCTTCCAGAGACTCAACGTCGACGACATACAACCCCGGCTCAATATCGAGCCCATATCCGGATTCTCGAGTAAAAGCAACAGCCGTTCCAGACGGCGCGATACTCCAGGTGAAAGTCACATCGTACGCCAGAACACGGTCGACATCGTCAGGCGTACGCCAATGCAGTTCATACGTTCGTTCTCCAGCCAGGATGTAGGCGATGGCAGCTCCATCCGGAGACCACAACGCCTTTACGACGTCATCCTCGAGTAATACTTCCACGGTACCGCTCTCGAGATTTAAGACCGATAAATCGCTGACGGACACGCCGGCAGGGCCGGCTCCTCGGTCCGGGAAATCTAGCGCCATAAGGATCTGATCCGTTTGCGGGTTGTACCCGTAATACTCGCCCATGCTTACCGGGAGATCGAGTGTAAATGCTTGCGTTTCTCCCAGCTCAAAGACTTGGTCGCCCGAGGACAGATAGACAGCCCAGAGGATTTTGGAATGAGGCCGAGATGCACCTGTGGCAGACGTGTCCTCCATGGTCGCAGCAACCAAGCCGACCTTGCAACTCGCCATGTTCAGCGTCACGAACAACAAGACAAGGCCGGACCACTTCCGACACCCATGTCTCATGACTCACCACAACTGATGGACGAGGTCACGAATATCTCTTTGGTAGATTTCGTCCACCTTGCGCATCACGTCGTCCGAGAGTTCAGGCAGGTCGGCGGCGGCCATGTTCTCCTCGACTTGCGAGATTCGTTTTGCCCCGGGAATGGTGCACGTCACCGCGTCGAACATCAGTATCCAGCGCAAGGCCATCTGGACCAGGCTCATCCCTTCGGGGATGATTTCCTTCAATTCCTCGACGGCTTTCAGCCCGGTTTGAAAATCGACGCCGGAAAATGTCTCGCCGCGATCGAACGCCTCTCCATGACGGTTGAATGCGCGATGATCGTCGTTCTCGAATGTCGTGTTGGCAGTCATCTTGCCGGTCAACAAGCCTGACGCCAGAGGTACGCGGGCGATGATGCCCACCTGCCGTTTCTGCGCCTGCTCGAAAAACAGCTCCGCGGGACGATGACGAAACATGTTGAAAATGATCTGGACGCTCTGCACATTCGGATATTCGATGGCTTTCAGAGCTTCTTCCACTTTTTCCACACTCACTCCGTAATACTGGAGCTTGCCGGCCGCGACCATATCGTCGAGAATACCAAATACCTCCGGTATGTAGAAAACTTCCGTAGGCGGACAATGGAGTTGAAGCAAGTCGATCGTATCTGCCTGGAGGTTCTTCAGACTCCGGTCCACAAAGTCGGTTAAATTCTTGCGGTTGTATCCGCTGGCTGTATGGGGATCCAGACGACGACCTGCTTTGGTGGCGATGTAAATCGTCTCGTCGCGCTGCTTGCGTAATTCTGCGAGCAAACTCTCACTGTGCCCATCCCCATAAACGTCGGCGGTGTCGAAGAAGTTCACACCCAAGTCGACGGCTCGATGCAATGCGGCCAATGAATCCTGATCATTCACATGCCCCCAGGTCCCTCCGATCGCCCATGCGCCAAAGCTAATTGCCGACACCTGCCATCCAGTACGACCCAAATTACGATATTGCACGGCAACACCTCCTCCATCCAATTTTGTTCTTCACCAAAAATGGTGAAATGGACTACCCGTTTAATCTACACCACAATGGAAAAACAGTAAATTCCACGAGTTTGTAGTAGATCAGATCCAAATGGCCTGGCCCGAAATGGTCTAGACCATTTTACACAAATCGTGAAGCAGAATATAATGGTGGTTCACTCGCGTCGCATTAGAAACCATTGGAATGTGAAGTCGAGCACGTTTCCCGGGATGCCATCAGGTGATTTATCCATACCAGGGCAGATATTGAGGTGACTTTGCAAGCCAAATGAAAGGTCTACTTTCTCACTTATGATGTACCCTTAGCTTAGATTCAGCGGAAATACAGGAAGGCCTACACTTTGGGAGAATCGACTTGACGAATCAAGGTGCAGACACCAGGCATATGCTCATCGTTGACGATGAGCATGAAATCTTGAAAGCCTTGACCAATTACCTGAGCACGTTGTGCGATGCGTATTCTGTCGATACGGCAAATAGCGGCGCGGCTGCCCTTGAAAAGATCAAAGAAGGCTCTTACGAACTGATCATAACCGATTACATGATGCCGACCATGAACGGCCTGGAATTAGCAAAAGCCGCTCGTGAAATATCTCCTGACACGAAAGTAGTCCTTATTACAGCATACGGGAATAAGGAGCTGCGTTCATCCGTCGAGGATTTAAAACTCGAGGGCTTTATCGACAAACCCTTCAGCATGGCGCAGATTCGGGAGATTGTGGAAAAAGCAATCGGCTCGATGAACAGCGATGACCAACCCAACATGCAAGGTCTTAGCGAACCACTGCGGGACAAATTAAATAAATTACAGGCCGATTCCGGAGCTTCATGCGTTTTACTGCTGAGCGCAAACGGTTACATGGTCGAAACCGCAGGCGTTACAAGCGGCATGGACACTTCAAACATCAGTGCACTCGTGGCAGCGAATTTCGCAGCTTCGTCCGAATTGGCCAGAATCCTGAAGAGCAATTCCGTTTTCAAATCCAGTTTCCATGAAGGCCCGGAATACAACATATATGCTCACGACGTAGACGGCGACTTCCTCCTGGCGGTTATCTTCGGTTCGGAAACCAAACCTGGTGCGGTTTGGCATTACACCAAACAAACGGCCGTCGAACTGGCGCCGCTGATCGCCGATCAGAAGGAAGCGGAAATCGATTCCGACAACCTGGCGGAAGCGATGAATGCCGAACTCGATAATTTGCTGGATGATGAGATCCTGCTGGACGTCGGCACAGGAGAATTGATCACCTTCGAAGACGCCATGAACGCCGGACTCGTTCCATCCGAGTTGAAGGAATCAAAAAAGGCGAAATCATGAAGTTCTCGAAGTATGAAGTTGGTGATTATTGGTCGAGTTTGAAATGGCGGTGAGTTGACGTTATTTTTAGCCTTTTGATGGAGGAACTACCAAGATGTATATAAACCAGAAGCTGGGCGAGTTACACATCAAAATTGTATACTACGGCCCTGCTCGCAGTGGAAAAACGACAAACCTGCAATTCATCCACGGCCACATCAACCCAAAATCGCGTGGTGAATTGGTTTCCTTAAAAACACGTGAAGACCGGACGATTTTTTTCGATTTCATGCAATTAGAACTCGGGAAAATCAATGGCCTGAAACCTAAATTCAGCCTGTATACCGTGCCTGGGCAGGTGTATTACGAAGCAAGCAGAAAACTCGTCCTTCAGGGTTCCGATGGAGTCGTATTCGTTGCCGATTCGCAGCGCGATCGTTTATCTGCTAACATCAGCGACCTCAAGGCACTGGAGCAATACTTGATGCAGCTAGGGACACCGATAGATTCATTTCCGTGCGTCATTCAATTCAACAAGCAGGATCTTCCCGACGTGATCAAGCCCGATGATCTAAAGACGCAGATGAATATCAACGGCGTTCCTTGCATGGGCTCGTCCGCGATCAAGGGACACGGCGTATTCGACACTTTGAAAACCATCATCAATCTTGTGGTTAGACAACTATAAATCTTAAGAAACAAAGGCATTAACCTATGGCAGTTCAGGGGAATCTAATTGACATCAGTTTATCCAGTCTGATCAGCATCAATTGCAATGAGATGAATCAAGCACGCCTGCTTGTGAAACATCGGAATCAGGAAGGAACCTTGTTTTTCGATGAAGGGGACATCGTCCACATGACCCTGGGTTCGCAAGAAGGAGAAGACGTGATCTTCGAACTTCTAACCTGGGAAGACGGATCGTTCGAATTAACGAAAGACGTACGCGCACCGAAACGCAGCGTCGAGACAAACTGGTCCCATTTGCTGTTGGAGGGACTGCGGCGCATCGACGAGCAAACCCTCACGAAAAGCGGTGACGAAGACGCTGCCAATCGTGAAAAACAGAAAGCGGAGCATGAAGCCGCCGAACGCATGGCAAAAGATTTCACGCGGATCAATGGCATCGAAAGTGCACTCGTTACTTCGAAATACGGTGATGTTATAGCGTTCGAGGCAACGAACAATCCCAAGGCAGCGGCGGCTCTCGCAGCTTTCACAAGCCGACGCGCAGAAGAATTGGGCATCCTTTTGAACACCGGGACGCTCCAGCAGATCACCATGTCTGGCGATGGCTGGAGGATGATCGTCTTTCCGTCTGAAAAACACTTGACGGCATTGTCCATGGATCCCAAAATTTCAGTGAGTGCCACAGCCAATGCAATACAAGTCACGAAGAGAAGGCATCGAAAGGAAAAAGTCTGATGCATTGAGGATAACCCCGGAAATTTCTATTCGAGCGATCGTCGAGAACGGAATTCGTTTCGACAAAGATTAGCTCTCATAGGAGAATTGAGATGTTATTACCAAAGGGAAAACCAATCTACGAAAATCTGAACACATCCTTTACGAGTTTCGGCAAGTTGCTGCTGGATCTGAAGTCCAACGGTTTCACCGGATATGTCTTTATCAGTTTCTGGGATTACGAAGCCGCACTGTTCATGGACAACGGCAACATCATCAACGCCATCGAAGAAACCGGCGGAAACAGGAAAACCAGTCACGATGCCGTCGGCAGCATCACTGCAAAAGTCAACCAGAAGGATGGTTCCATCAGCGTATACAGTCTCTCACCGAAGAAGGTGACCATGCTCGCCAGCACAGTGAGAAGCGAAGTACGCTACAAGGATCTCAACACGGATTTCACCAGCCTCGAAAAACTCATTGCAAAACTGAAGAGCGAGGGACACACTGGTTACATCGAGGTCAGGATGACCGGGGGCGATGGCGTAGCGATTGTCTTCCTCGAGAATGGTGAAGTCGTCGAGAGCATCCTCTCGATGCAGGATGAGGCGATATCCGGTGACGCGATTTTGCCTCACATTATCGAGAACGCTTCGGCACTGGGCGCAGATTTCAACGTGTACAACGCCGCTATTGAGGCCTCGTTCGCCGAAAGCGAAGAAATCGAAGCCGGCTTCGACCTGCCTCGACTACTGGCCGTGTGGGGCGAAACGATTGGCGCGATCGAAAGAATGGCAGACAGCACGATCGGCAGAGGTCAATTCCTCGAAGCCTTCAAATACGTCATGATCGAAAAGGCCAATGAATACCCGTTTCTGGATCCTTTCGCCGGCTTGTTCCAATACAAGGACGGCAGAATCCAGTACAGTGGTGATGCGAAGAATCTGAGCAAAGGTCTCAGTGATTGCTTGAGTACGACTATCGAGCAGTTGTCCTCCCAACCGGCAGCCGCCGATCTGGAACACAGGATCCAGACCGAGATGAAGGCGGTCAAGGACAAGTACGACGACACGATCAAGCGCTTGGGCTTGGGGCCATTCATCCTTGGTGTCACGGCCGACTAAGAGCAGAACATGGATCAGGTACTCGCAGAAATCAACGCGTTGGACGGTGTACTCGGATCGTTCATCTGCGATAATCGCGGCAATGTGATCGTGAATGCTGTTCCCGCAAATCTGAACATCGCTGTACTGCGGGGAATCAGCCGTCAAGTGACGCACGCAATCGCTGCCAGGATACAAAACGGTATTCAAGAGATTGATCTGACCTATGAAGGAATCCGGGTGCTGATACGCGACCTCAAACAGGCCGCACTCGTGGTAATCTGCGAATCGAATGTAGACATCGCCCTTCTTCGACTGACGTTGAACGTCAGTTTATCCAAGCCGGAATTCGAATCCCAACTGAGCAACATCGCACCCAAAGAGCAGGTAATCCGGATCGTGCAGGAAGACGATGTCGATGAAATATCCTGGCGCCTATATCGATCCATTAATGAGGGAGTCATGTGATGGCAGAAGCTTTACGGGGTGATCTTAACCAATTATCACTCCCGAACATCATCCAGTTGTTAAAATCGGGGGGTCAAACGGGAAAACTTGATCTGTCAGACGGAAGTAACTCCGGTGAGATTTTCCTGGAGAACGGCAACATTGTTCACGCGATTGCCGGTGTTCTGATTGGGGAAGATGCCTTCTATTCCCTCTTGTCATGGTTGCACGGAGACTTCAATTTCGTCAGCGGTATTGAAACCCCAGAGGAAACAATTTCAACTTCCACCGATTTACTCCTCGCCGAGGGAGAAAAACGCATCCAGGGATGGTCAGAGATCAAAAACGTGATACCTTCGATGCAGGCGATCTTCAATCTTGCCGAAGGGACAACGGGAGCGATCAACCTCGATCCGAACGAATGGAAAGTCCTTGCGCAGGTAAACGGCGTTCGCACGATCACCGATATCGCTGCGTCTCTCGGATGGGACGAATTCGAAGCTGCAAGCGTGCTGGCTGGACTGGTAAAAACGAGACTGCTTGAAATCGTCGAGGAATCCAAGTCGCCTCCCGTCACGGCCATCGACAATGAGTTTTTCGACCGGCTCAATGATGAATTTATTGAAGTAATCGGACCTGTTGGACCGGTGATCATCGACGAGAAGATCGCTTCGCTGAACGAAACAAGGGAGTCTTTCCCGCGCAACAAAGTCGCGGACCTGGTGGAACAAGTAAGTACGGAAATTGAAGACGCGGATCAACGCATGCATTTCCAGCAGATCATGTTGGATCTGTTGCGAGGCATCTAACCCGACGATCAAGGAGTACTTACCGCTGCAGCTGTCTACGGCATACCGAACTTTGCAATGACGAGTAAGGAGATCTGAACTAAGATGAGATTGACCATCGGCAGAAAATTGGGACTTGGCTTCGGAATTCCTTTGGTCTTGTTGGCTCTGATTGGGATCGCGGTTTTCATCGGATTCAACACACTGACCAATGCAGCGCGAGATTCAATCGAAGCCCAGCAAACCATTGAATTCATGGAAAGAGGCATGAAGCTCCTGTTGACCGAACGGATCTTGTTGAGTCATCAATTCGCGACCGGTGAGGAGACGACGGCGGCTGAAACTCGAGATGACTACATGCAGGAATGGGCGCTCGTCGTCGAAAATACAAGCGCTCGATATTCGGATATGGTGATGGAAATCCAACGGGCAGTCACGATTTACCACCAATATCTGGATAAGGCACAATCAACCTACGAGACCAATCCAAATGATGCGGCCGGTGCAATACGCGAACTCGATGAAGCCGACATATTCTTCATCCAAATCGTTAGACCTACCATGGACGATTTACTTTCTACTGCTGTAGCAGAGAAGTCACAACTCGTCGATGTTCTTGAAAATCAGATCATCGGCATTACGAGAATCGCGATTCTCGTCGTCATCATCGGGATCATCATTTCCGTATTCAGCGCTCTCACCATCCGGCGTGGTCTGACGAATGCGGCTTTATATCTGAGCTCTGCAGCCGAGAGCATCAGCCGCGGCGATTTGGACACTCCCATTATCGCTGAGACGGGTGACGAAATGGAAGATCTCGCCCGATCGATTGAGCGGATGAGAGTCAGCCTGAAAGCTGCGATCGAACGATTGCGGAGAAGAAGCTAACCATGTTGGTTACGCAAATTAACCGAGAAATCAGCACGACCTTTCACATAATTGACGATGGGACGATCTCCAGATCCACCCAAAATATGTCGTTCCAGCGTAAATTCGGCGGGACTTCCAAATACGTTTGCATGATTTCGGACTTGAAAGTCAACGCCAACCAATTTCGGGAGGTACCCAATGTCAGATAAAGTGGTCATACCCCCAGCTCTGATGACGAAGATCATCAAGATCATGTCGCAATTGCTGGAGAAAACCCAGGCATGCTGTGTCTTGCTTGCGGACATCAGCGGTCAGTTGATCTGCCAACAAGGGTTTACCAAAACCTTTGATCCGGTCATCTTGTCTGCTTTAACCGCCAGCAACATGGCCGCAACGGCAGAGATTGCCCGCCAGATCGGTGAGGAAAATCCCTTCAAACTCATGTTCCACGAAGGGGACGATCAAAATATCTATCTTTCGAACGTTGCCGGCAGTTTCCTGCTCGTCGTCCTGTTCAGCACAAAAGTTCAGATCGGTCTTGTACGCCTTTTCACCGGACAAGCCGTGAAGAACCTCGTTCCGCTTGCCGCGGAGTTCGAACGAGTACAAAAGGAACAGGGGCGCATTGTCGATGATGAATTTGGTCAAGCATTGACCACAGAGATAGAGAGTCTGTTTGGCGAAAATTAGCATTCGACACTTAGTGGCTGAAGGAAGGTTACAATGAATTATCAACAAGTTGATTTAGCCACGTACCAACCGGTAACGCTCGATGAACTGCTGTTCACCTTGCACGAGCAAGGTCAATTCGAGACTGCCGTTCTCGCCAGCGTTGAAGGATTGCCAATCGCAACCGTACCTGCAAACTTCGATACGGATAAAGCGGCAGCCATGATCGCGATGTTGAAGAGAGTGAGTAAAGAAGCGCGCGATCAATTTCCGCTGGCAGAGATTGATGAATTTTCCATTCTTGATTCCAATCGGATGCGCTTGGTTTGCCGATATTTGAAGGCCGGCGGCGAGGAAATGATTCTTGCGGTTATCGCGCCGCCAGACCACAGTTACCGCCGCATGACGAACCAGGCCATCAAACAAATCGTTGAATTCCTAGCTTGATTTCGAAAGTAGATCTATCCGTGATTTGTGAAATGTATTCAGGTGATGAACGGAACAGGCGGAAGTATTTCAGAGGTTGGTATCAAATCTCTTTCAACGGTCGACCGATCGTGTGAAAGGAAAGAGTTCGAAGAATTTTTCCACGATCAATTCGATCAATATTTCGCGCGTAGCGAGACGCGACAACAAGCCTTGCACTACGTCCAATCCCTGCTTGTCGAGTCAGATCCCAAATCCAACGGAAAGAAGCCCCCTGCCTACAGGAAATTCTCAAAGTCCGCCCAGAGATTGTTTTTTGGCGCGCAATGGGACGATGAAGCCGTCCACCATAGTCTACAAGATTTCATTGTTGCCGAATTGGGCCATGAGAAAGGCGTATGCCTCATTGGCGTGACGTATTTCTCTAAAAAGGGAGAAAAAACGGTCGGAGTACAAGCGCAATTCAATCGCGAACTCAAGAAGGACCAGAATTGTCAGGTTTGCCTTTTCCTGGGTTATGCATCCCCGAAAGGTTGTACATTTCTCGACCGCCGCCTTTACCTTCCCGTGGAATGGACGGACGACCAAATCCGTAGAGCCGAAGCGAAAATCCCCGAGGACATCGAATTTCGAAGCAAATCCGATCTCGCCTTGGACATGCTTCATTCAGTCCATGCCATCGGAACACCCATTCACTGGGTGGTTGGCGGCGAACCATTCTGCAGCGATACGAACTTACGCAACGTCATACAAGCGGCCGGCATGAATTACATTCTCTCCGGACGGGATACCGATTCGAGCTTCCGAAACTTGAATCACAGACAAACGCCGTCAGACCCGACCAACCAGGAAGACGAAGCCTGTGGTTCTTCCATTTACAAGATCGTATCCGGTTGGAATGAGAAGAAATGGAAACGCGTCATCGACCATTCCAATGGTGACGAAATCTGCGTCTTCGATTGGGCCTCGGACCGTGTTCTCGAACTCCAGAACGAAATCGAACCCCAGGAAGTCTGGCTGTTGTCCCGTCGATCGGTAAGCCAACGATGCGAAACTGCCTATTTCATCTCCAACGCTGCGCAGGACGCGACACTCGCCGAACTCGCCGAGAGAATTAACGACTTGGGGATACTCGATCAGATGGTATCTGAAGCATGCACGATGTTTAAGATGGACGAGTACGGCGTGCGCCACTGGAACAGCTGGCATCGTCACATTACTTTGTCGATGATCGCCCATGCCTGGTGGGTTTATAAAGGGAAAAGGACGTTACGATGAATCATCCTCCATTATCGATAGAAGGATGTGATCAGACGCTGCAGGAAGAGCAGCCCAGCCTTTGCGGACGGGCGAAAACCATCCTGTTTGTTGAAGATAATGACTTGATGCGAGAAATCGGCGCGCAGATATTGGAGGATCTAGGGTATCTGGTCATCTGCGCTGCGAACGGGCAAGAAGCGTACGACATCTTCATGAAGACAGACCATATCGATCTGGTTTTCACCGACGTAGTGATGCCTGAGATCAGCGGCGCAGCCTTGCTTCAGAAAATTCGGGCTACAGGCTCACTCGTTAAAGCCGTTGCTGTAACGGGCCACGTCCTGGCCGAGGACCTGGATCGATTACGGGAAGTGGGCGTGAAATCGATTATTCGGAAACCTTACGACGTTGACATCCTGGCCGATGCAGTCCGTGACGCGTTGGAAAATTCATAATCGCAGTTGACTGGATCGAGGAAAATCATGGCGACAGAGAAGAACAAGAAAGCGCATTCATCGCAAGAGGACGGAATTCCGGCTGCCCGTCCGACACTCGCCTTCCTCACCGTAGCCATGGAAGATCACTTCAGCCTGGCCATGTGGACCGCGATCGTTGAAGCCGCCCACGAGCGGAATGCAAACGTGATTAGCATCGCAGGTGGAAACTTAAATGATGCAGCCGAATATAGCAGCTTAAAGAATTCAATCTACCGAGCCGCAAACGAGGACCTTATCGATGGCATCATCATCTATGGATCGAGATTAGGAACCTACGTATCCGAGAAGACGTTTCGTGATTTCTGCAATCGATTCGCATCCAAGCCATCTGTCAGCATCGGCCAGCATGTCGAGGGCATTCCCGCAGTTCTTTCCGATAACTACATCGGAATGCATCTTCTGGTCCGGCATCTCATCGACGACCACGGGTATCAACGCATCGCCTTCGTTCGGGGACCGGAAGGACAGATCGAGGCGGAAACCCGATTCAAGGCATACAAAAACGCACTCATCGAATCTGGCATTGATATAGATCCCAATTTGATTTCAGAACCCGGTATTTGGGAGGCGATATCCGGCGAGGAGGCCGTTCGATTGTTCGTCGACGAGCGGGATTTACCACTCGATGCAATCGTTTGTGCTAACGATACCATGGCCCTGGCAGCGATGTGGGCTTTGAAAAATCGAGGCCTGATAATTCCGGATGATGTTGCCGTCGTCGGCTTCGATAGCCAGGTCATTGCAAAAGCAGCTACACCACCCCTCTCCACGGTCCGACAGCAATTGAAAGAACAATGCCGGTATGCCGTCGACATCGTGTTGACCCAATTGGAGGGCGGCGACGTCCCTGATCGGATCGAAATTCCCACAAAACTCTGCATCCGTCAATCTTGCGGCTGCGCATCGTCTGCGGTAGGACGTGCGATCACGAAGACAAGTCTCAAGAGCAGCAACAAGAAAATATCGAGCATAAATCGAGACGACACTCTTTCGGAGATCGCGCAAATCGTTGATACGACCATCGAAGGATTGGAAGCCTATAGAAGCAGCAGATTGTTCGATGCTTTCATCGCAGACATTGAAAAAAGCCATTCGAACAATTTCCTGCGAGAACTCAAACAATGTATCGAAGACACAATTACTCTGGAAACTGAAATAAACGAATGGCAGAGAGTGATATCTTCACTTCGACATTTTACACGGAGTCAATATACCGACGAGTCGGCTACGGAGCGGATCGAGGAACTGAGTAATCAAGCACGTGTTCTGATCGGCGAGAAAGTTCAGCAAATCGAAACGCATCAATCGCTGATCTACGATCAACAATATGCCAACTTGCGAGACATGACCAGGGCCATATCGACGGCTCTCGAACTCGACGATTTACTCGAAACCCTGCATCATAATTTGCTTCGTTTCGGAATACGAAGCTGCTACCTATCTCTGTACGAAGAAACCGTACCAACTGCTGAGGACGAATCGCGAATCGACTCTCGTCCTTTGAAAATGATTCTCGCCTTCGACGATAAAGGTAGACTGCCGTTTGAATCCGAAGAACCGGTCATTTCGACAAACATCCTTCCTCGGCGAAGAATAGCAGCCATGTCCGGAAATTGGTCTTTCGTAGTCAAAGAACTTGAACGTGCAGATGAACCACTAGGGACAGTTCTTTTTGAAGTCTACCCTCCGGATGGAAGAGCCTGTGACATGCTGCAAGAACAAATCAGCAGCTCACTCACCTACGGATTGCTCCTCCAGGAGCGACAGCAGGAACATGAAGTACTCCAACAGGCCTACACGGAAGCGGAGCAACAAGCCAGGGAAAAGGAAATCGAGCTGGAGTTTGAGATCGTAGACCGTGAGCAGGCCCAACAAGCACTCATGCGAGAGCAGCACCTGCTGCGTATTTTGATGGAAAACTCCCCGGATGCCATTTATTTCAAAGACAAGGAAAGCCGTTTTATTAAGGTCAACACGGCGTTTGCCAGATTACACGACAAGGATTCTCCAGACGAACTTCTGGGATTATCCGATTTCGATCTGTTCACCGAGGAACATGCAAGCGAAGCATTCGAAGACGAGATGCGTGTGCTCAAGACGGGTGAACCGATCGTCGGGAAAGAAGAGAAGGAGACCTGGCCAGACGGCCACGAAACATGGGTCTCGACGACCAAGTTGCCCATGCGGGATGAAAAGGGGAACGTTACGGGGACATTCGGTATTTCCCGAGATATTACCGAATCCAAACGAGTGGAGCAGGAACTTCGACGCCACGCCGCCCATCTCGAGGCGATCAACACCATCATAAGTTCCACTTCGACGGCCGTCGATTTTCAAGACCTGCTGAAAATTTCCCTGGATTTATCCCTCTACGCGGTTGAAATGAACATGGGAATCATCTGGCTTCCGCCTCATACAGTTTCTCGAAAACTGCTACCGCCAGAAAACGAATTCCCACACTACGATTTCAATCCCGAAAGTAACGGATTGCCGGAGATCCTCGTTGTCGATGATTGGCAAAAAGTGACGCAGGAAGATCCGCGCATTGACTTCTACGAGACATTTCTCAAGACGCATGGCATTCGAGCTTCGATCACGGTTCCGATAAAAGCCGAGGAAGGGAATCGGCTTGGCGGGCTATGTATCGCCTCTCCCCAGCCATTCAAATGGACCACAGAAGAAACTAGACTTCTTGAAGCGGTCGGGTACCAGATCGGAATTGCTGCCGAACGGCTGCGGCTTGTCGATCAGATCCGCGAACAGATGCAGCAGGTACAGCAAATCACGGATACCGTACCGGATGGTGTACTCCTGCTTGATTCGAATCACTGTGTCATTCTCGCAAACCCGGCAGGAACTCGAGATTTACAGGCACTGGCGAAAGCTTCTGTCGGGGATGAGATTTCCCATCTCGGTGGTTGTTCCATTTCCGATATTCTTCAAGCCGATACCGATGTCCCTTGGCATGAAGTTCTTACAAACAACCGGATTTTCGAGGTCGTTGCACGACCCATTGACGCCTACAGATCTACCGAGAATTGGATTATCGTGATCCGGGATGTGACACAAGAACGGGAGATTCAACGCCAGGTGCAGCAGCAGGAACGCCTTGCGGCGGTCGGCCAACTCGCCGGCGGAATCGCCCACGATTTTAATAATCTGCTCACGACCATCATGCTTTATGCGCAAATGCCGTTACGCAAACAACAGCTGCCCGACGATCTGAAAAAGCCCCTCGAGACGATCCTCAGCGAGTCGCGCAAGGCGGCGAGTTTGGTTCAGCAGATCCTCGATTTCAGCCGGCATGCCCCGATCGAACGACACCCCATCGATCTCGGACCGTTCGTAAAGGAAGCCGTACGAGTTCTGCAACGAACGATCCCCGAAAACATCTCTTTGTATATCGAGATCGACCCGGATGAATACCTCGTCGAAGCCGATCCGACTCGGATTCAACAGGTCCTGATGAATCTGGTCGTAAACGCGCGTGATGCTATGACGGAAGGCGGAGTGCTGCGAGTCGGAGTGTCAAGCGCGATCGTTCATGAAGAAGATAGCGACGAGGATGTTCCAATTTCCGGCATGAAACCAGGCAGATGGTTCTGCCTATCCGTCAAGGATACGGGAACGGGCATCCCGGAAGATATCCTGCCCCATATTTTCGAGCCGTTCTTCACCACAAAAGCCGCCGGTAAAGGTACAGGATTGGGCTTATCCCAGGTTTGGGGCATTGTCAAACAGCACGAGGGATTCATCAAAGTAGATTCGACGGTCGGTGAGGGAACTGAATTTCTCGTATATCTGCCGATCCATCAATCTGCAGAAAAAGTAGAAAGTTTACCTCCCGAAGACGTCAGCTTTCCCAAGGGCACAGGCGAACGCATTCTCCTCGTAGAGGACAGCCAACACGTCCGTGACGTGAGTGAAGAACTTCTTCTCGACTTGGGCTATCAGGTTGTGACGGCAAAAAATGGCCGTGAAGCCCTGGACTTGTTCAAACATAATGGAAATTTCGACCTCGTCTTCACCGACGTCGTCATGCCGGAAGTTGGCGGTGTTGAATTATTGCACTCACTGCGCGATATGGGGTCCACAGTAAAAACAATTGCCGTAACGGGACATATGCTCGCAAAAGACCTTCAAGAACTGCGAAAAAACGGTGTTTCGGGAATCATATTCAAGCCCTTGGAAGTGAAAGAAGTAGCCGAGGAAATTCGGAGGATTTTGGACGGCAAGCCGCAATAGCAAAAAGACTACATCCGCATCCCTTATGATCGCAGTGCCGAAAGGATTTCCCAAGAATTACCAAAGGTGTAGCTTGCTCTAGAAAGTGTATCGATGCCAATACCAAATGGAAATCTCAACTATACGCACTATCCCCAAAATGTAGGCGCGCGTCCAACAATTGCATTTCTCGTCGATCGAATTCTCGGCACCAGCGGATACCAGTCACAAGTATGGCGAGGCATTATCGAGGCCTCGCACAACCATGATTTGAATGTGATCTGCTACACCGGTGGCTGTTTGAATGCCACGATGAATTTCGACGAATACGAATACCAACGCAACGTAATTTATGAATTAATTCCAGAAAAACATGTCGATGGACTGATTATTGGGGCAGGCGTTATCGGTCAATACGTCAATTTTGAAGAGTTATCGACATTTTGCCGTCGATATCTTCCACTTCCGACCGTCAGCATTGGCTTCGAAGTCACGGGAGTTCCCAGTCTGTTAGCTGACGATACCACGGGGATGCAAGAAGCCATCACGCATCTAATTAAAAGACATGATCGACGGAAAATCGCTTTCATTCGCGGGCCGGATGGAAGCGCCGAAGCGCAAAGGCGGTATCAAGCATACCTGAACACACTTGAAAAGTACGGCATTCCAGAGGATTCCAGCCTGGTCACCCAGGGAGATTTTTACCGGGGTTCTGGAAAGGAGGCAGCGCGCATCCTTTTGGATGAGCGCAAGGTGGATTTTGACGCGCTGGTTGGCGCAAATGACAGCATGGCGCTTGCAGCCATGGAAGTTATACAAGCACACGGCATAGACGTGCCGGATGACGTCGCCGTAATCGGCTACGACGATGTCATCGATGCAAACATTTCCAATCCTCCACTGACCACGGTGAGGCAGCCGATGTACGAGATCGGAAAACGCGCTGTTGAATTCCTCATCACAATATTGGAAGGTGGGGAAGTACCGAATCGAGAAATGATGCCCACGACTCTGGTTCAACGCCTGAGTTGTGCCTGTGAGCCGGAACCTAAATCCGACACCTCCCTTCTCGAAGAAGGGTTTACGCTAAGTTCCGACGATCTTGCTGCACAGCGAGATTATGTTGTGAGAAAGGTCGTCGAAGCATATAACCCGCCCTATTCACAAGAAGATCTGATCACCAGAAACACGACGGATTTGGTTGACACCCTCTTCAAGGCACTAACCAATCAGAGTGATCCCGATGAATTCATAATCTTGCTCGAGAAGATTTTACGTCACGGTTTGATGCATGGGGCCGACTCATATCAATGGCAATATGCGATGTCGAGTCTCAATCAGCTTACTGCTTCGCTCGTCAAGGATGTTGAATCCTCTCGACGGATGGCGGACCTCTGGCGGCGGACGAATATGCTGTTAGGAAGGATTGGGTCCTTATCCATTTCTTATACAAAGCTGCAAGAGGAGCACCTCGCTGAGCCTTTGCGCTACACGAACCAGGCGCTGTTGACCACATACGACATGTCGAGTTTGATGGAGACGATCTGGGATCGTTTTCCAGATATCGGGATTCATACTTGTGTAATTTCCCTTTTCGATGACCCAGAAGATTGCAGGAAAAAAGCCAGATTCATGCTTTCTTACAACACGGAAGGAAGAATCGATACAGCCGATGAAGCCAACCAGCCGTACCCGGCCGTCGATCTATTTCCAGAAGGATTCTTAGAAGTCGACCGGAGACAAGAACTCGTGGTCAACTCCCTCTATTTCCGCGACAAAATCTTTGGGTACTTGGTTCTTGGCATGTACAACCTCGATACGGAAATGTGCGAAACGCTGGCAACGCAGATCAGTGCAGCAATCCAAGGCGCAAATGCATTTCAGGAACTTAAGGAAGCGGATGAGGTAATCCGCCGCCGTTCAGTCCAGGTTGAAGCGTTGAATACGATCATCTCTGCCGCAGCGACCGAGGCAGATCTCAGACAGTTACTGGAAACCGCCCTCGACCATACACTCCAAGCCATCGATCTGGAGATCGGGAGCATCTGGATCCCACCCAACATTGTCACGCGCGGCATTCCGGAAGGAATCGTCGACAGCATCACACGCGACATCCTGACCCACGAAGAAGTACAAATTACGAACCCGATCGCCATTGAGGATTGGTCACGAGAATCCGAGAACGAGACCCTCGCACCGATATCCCACATCATGACTCGTCAGGGCGTCGGCGCATCACTCGTCGCGCCCATCATGGCCGAGAATGGGACCTTCATCGGCGGATTGATTCTCTCGGCCATGCAGCCACGCTCATGGTCGAAAGATGAAATCGATCTCGTGATCGCCGTCGGTCAACAACTGGGAACGGCTACCGAGCGCCTGCGTCTGCTGGAACGTATTCGGGAACAAATGCGCCGGGTACAACAGATTATCGACACCGTTCCCGAAGGAGTTATTCTGCTCGATAACGATGGGTTGATCCTGCTTGCCAATCCGGCAGGAGAACGAGATCTCGAACTTCTCGCCGATAAGGGAATTGGTGATACTCTCTCACAGCTCGGCAATCGCCCTGTCGGAGACGTATTGGATCGTGATCCGAAGAATCCCTGGTGCCGGATTTCGTGCGGTGAGCGGTTTTTTGAAGCCATCGCGAAAAAATTGGAAAAGGGGACCGAATCCGAGGGTTGGGTTCTGGTACTGCGAGATGTGACCAAAGATCGTGAAACGCAAAAACGCATTCATCAGCAAGAGCGACTAGCTGCCGTTGGGCAGATGGCCGGCGGGATCGCGCACGATTTCAACAACATGTTGACCACGATCATGCTTTACGCCCAGAGACCTCTGCGTAAACATGAAGTGAATGCGGACATCAAGAAATCGCTGGAAACGATCCTCAAAGAATCGAAACACGCCGCCAACCTGGTACAGCAAATCTTGGATTTCAGTCGTCGATCGCCTATCGAAACAAGCCCTGTGGATCTGGGTCCGTTTGTGAAAGAAACAGTGCGGGTTCTGAAACGCACAATCCCGGAAAGCATCTCGCTCTCTCTGGAGACCGACCCGGAAGAATACATCGTCGATTGTGACCCTACTCGCATTCAACAAGTTCTCATGAATCTGGTGGTCAATGCACGTGACGCAATGCCGAAAGGCGGGACGCTGTGGATCAAGTTGTCCAGCCTGCAGGTCGAAGAAGGTGAAGATCCACCGGCCGTGGGCATGACGCCGGGAAACTGGCTGCGCATTTCCGTTTCCGATACCGGCACCGGCATTCCACAAGAAGTGCTTCCGCACATATTTGAACCTTTCTTTACGACCAAAGCCACCGGCAAGGGAACCGGATTGGGATTGGCGCAGGTATATGGCATCGTAAAACAACATAATGGACAGGTAAGTGTGGACACAGAGATCGGTAAGGGCACGAAATTTTACGTCTACTTGCCGCTGTGTACACTTGAAAATAATCTATCCTCGCAGGACGGTGTGTTTTCATCCATCCCAAAGGGGAAAGGGGAAACCATCCTCCTGGTGGAGGACAACGAAAAGATGCGCGAGGTTGGTCAACAGATACTGGAAGACCTTGGGTACCATGTTCTTTCTGCATCGAACGGCAGGGAGGCGTTGGAAGTCTTCAAAACCAATGGTGATATTGATCTACTCTTTACCGACGTCGTAATGCCGGAGATCGGAGGGGCAGTCTTGCTGGATGAACTGCGTCAATTGGGTTCCAACGTTAAGGCGGTTGCGGTTACGGGCCACATCATCGCCGAAGACCTGGATCATCTGCGACAAGCCGGAGTGGCTTCCGTGATCCATAAGCCTTACGATGTGGACATCCTGGCCGAAGTGATCCGTGAAGCACTAGATGAGGAATGAGGCGGGTTCACTGATAGAAGTCCTCTAGCCAAGGGACATCGGTCAATCGCCAACAACTGACAATACAACCTCCCTTGCGGAGTATGGCGATTTCTGCTGCATAAGTAAAGAAATATAAGAATCAAGAGAATGTAACCGTGAGTGCATCTCGAAAACGACCCACCATAGGTTTCTTGACGTCTGGCGTAGCTGAGCCGCTTCGTCTGGTGATGTGGACATCCGTCGCAGAAGCTGCTCAGGAACAAAACGCAAACGTCATTTGTATCGCAGGGGGTGAATTGGAGAATGCGGGTGAAAATCCATCTCCGTACAACGATATTTTCAAAATAGGAAATGACGACATCATCGACGCCCTGGTGATGTGGGGCGCTTCGATCAGCAACTACGTTCCACAAGAAACCTACATCGAATTCTGCAAGCAGTTCGATTCGAAACCTATGGTCAACATCGGTCATGAGGTCGCCGGAATACCCACCGTTACGACCGACGATTACATCGGTATGCGCAACATGATCCTTCATCTGGTTCAAGACCACAATTTCCGGCGCATTGCCTTCATTCGAGGTCCGGAAGCGCAGATTGGCGCGGAAGAACGGCTCAAAGCGTATAAAGACGTCCTGCAAGAGACGGGGATTGAAATCGATCCCAATCTGATTTCACCACCAGGCGTATGGGACGGATACACGGGTGGAAACGCCATCCGCATGTTCATCGATGAGCGCAGCCAACGCTTCGATGCTGTGGTAGGCGCCAACGACAGCATGTCGCTCGATGCGATATGGACCTTGAAGGAATATGGCCAAGCCGTCCCGGAGGACGTCGCCGTCGTAGGTTTCGACGATCAAATTACAGCCAAAGCCGCACTGCCGCCTCTCACGACGGTGCATCAACCTTTTCGGGAACAGTGTCGAAGAGCGGTAAACATGGCACTTCAAATGCTTCAGGGCGTAGAAGTGCCCGAGCGCGTGATCATTCCAACCACGCTCTTCATCCGCGAATCGTGTGGGTGTTCATCCCCGGCGGTCAAACGCGCAGCTGCAATACACCACCTCGAGAAGGAAGTTACGAGAAAATCGAACACTCAACGCGACAGCACGGTTTTGGAGCTTGTTGAAATTGCAAATGTTGCTATCGAAGGCTCTGGGGATGAAAACCTGGAAGCACTATTCAATTATTTCCTCACCGAGATCAAGGATGGCGCCACAGGAGAGTTCCTGCAGTCCCTCGACCGACTCATTAAGGAAACAATCGCAGAAGATGGTGAAATCGGCATCTGGCAAAATGCGGTGTCATCGCTGCGTCGCTATGCGCGCAGCCAATTCAGCGACGAGTCGACTTTGATGCGTTCGGAAGATCTCTGTGGGCAAGCCCGTGTGCTGATCAGCGAGAAGCTTCAACAAGCCGAACTGTATCAGAAGATGCTTGCCGAACGACAGTACGTGGAATTTCGTGAAATCACAAAAGCATTGTACTCGGCTTTTGACCTCGATGAGTTGGCGAACGCCCTGTTTCTCGGATTGCCCCGATTGGGCATAAGAAGCTGCTACATTTCCCTATACGAACGGATCGCGGATCTCGCAGATGGCGAATTTCGAGTCAATAAAGACCTGTCGCAAATGATCCTGGCGTTCGATGGAAAGGGTCGCGCAAAACCAAAGGAACCAAATACGTTCCCCACGACTGATCTTCTAAACCATGTGAAACTCGCTTCAAGGAAAAATCGTTTTTCGTTCGTCGTCGAAGCACTGTTTCGCGGAAGGAAGCAATTAGGCACAGCTTTATTCGAAGTCGATCCTCCGGAAGGACGTGTGTGCGACATCCTCCAGGAACAAATCAGCAGCGCCATTGAGGCGGCTCTGCTGCTTCAGGACCGAGAAAAGGAGGAAGAGGCACTCAGGAATGCCTATTCAGCGATCGAGAAACAAGTCGTAGAGAGAACCGCAGAATTGCAGCAAGAGATCGTTGAAAGAAAGCAAGCCAAAGAAGCGTTGTCTCGGGAACAGCATCTCCTGCGTTCTCTCATGGACTACTCTCCGGATTATATTTACTTCAAAGACCTCGACAGTCGGTTTATCAAAATCAACGCGGCGCTCGCGGAAAAATTCGGATTGTCCGATCCGGATCAGGCGATTGGAAAGACAGACTTTGATTTTTTCGCCGAGGATCATGCAAAAGTTGCTTTTGAGGACGAAAAGCGAATGATCGAAACCGGCGAAACAATTTCGGGAAAGGAAGAGCGGGAAATTTGGCGCGATGGTCGAGAGGCCTGGGTTTCGACGACCAAACTACCGTTACTCGACAAAGATGGCAATATGGCCGGTACTTTGGGCATCTCAAGAGACATCGACAAGCGTAAAGAAGCAGAAAGAGAAATTACACGCCGTGCAACCCACTTTGAGGCGTTGAATACGATCATCGCCGCTGCTAATGCGGCAACCGACCTTCCCCAGCTTCTTAAAATCGCCTTGGAACATGCACTTCACGCCCTCGGCCTAGAAACCGGAAGTATCTGGATCCATCCATATGTGGCAATGCAGGGAATGTCTTCCGACACACAGGAGCGTATCACCGAAGCCATGCGGGCCAGCCGCGAATTGGAGATTCCTGGGACTCTGGTTGTCGAAGACTGGCAAGCGGCGGCCAAGTCGGGGAATCCACCTTTACCCTTCCCCGATCTTCTGATCCAGCATGGTATGCGTTCCTCACTGACCGTACCGATTGTGGCCGAGGAAAACCGTCGGATCGGGGGCATCAGTCTCACCGCCCAGAGTCCGCGTACGTGGTCGGAAGAGGAGATCGCGTTGGCCGAAGCCGTCGGAAAGCAATTGGGTACAACAGCACAGCGGCTGCGGCTTTTGGAACGGATCCAAGAACAGGTGCGTCAGGTTCAACAAATCATCGACACTGTACCGGAAGGTGTCCTGCTTCTCGACCAGAACGGTCACGTGATACTTGCCAATCCTGCGGGAAAGAATGACTTAGGCACATTGGCCAATGCGCAGTTGGGCGATACGCTGACACATCTCGGGGATGTATCGATACAGCAAATTTTCGACGCGCCCAGTCAAGACCCCTGGCAACAGATTGGAATAGGGAATCAAATTTTCGAAGTCATCGCACGCCCGTTGGATACCGGAGTCCAATCCGAAGGATGGGTTCTAGTCATTCGAGACGTTACCCAGGAGCGTGAAACTCAGAGACGAGTCTACCTGCAAGAACGCCTTGCTGCGGTGGGTCAAATGGCTGCGGGAATTGCACACGACTTCAACAACATCCTGGTTCCCGTCACACTGTATAGTGAAATGCTGCTGGAAGAGCCCACGCTGCGGGCAGAAGCACAGGAATGGGTAAAAACCATTCTTAACCTCTCACAACGAGCCTCTTCTGTAACGCAGCAGTTCCTGGATTTCAGCCGTAAAGGAGTCATGTCTCCCGTGGAAATCAGCCTGCGTGACTTCTTTGAGGATTTCATCACCCTCATCAACCGAATGCTTCCTGAAAATATACACGTCGTTCACAAACCTTGCGAGGAACAGATCGTGATTCGTGCGGACCCCGGTCGACTTCAACAAGTACTGATCAATCTGGCGATCAACGCCAGAGATGCCATGCGTGATGGCGGAAAGTTGATTTTCGAGATTTCGACGCTGACCGTTCAACCAAACAGGAGACCCCCCTATCGCGACATGAATCCCGGAGCCTGGCTGCGCCTGCGAATCATCGACAACGGAATTGGCATCCCATCCGATGTCCTGCCGCATATCTTCGAGCCCTTCTTTACGACCAAACCCGTCGGCCAGGGCACCGGGCTTGGCCTCTCGCAAGTGTACGGCATCATAAAACAGCACGACGGATATATCGACGTAGAAAGCAGCCTGGGCACAGGAACGATTTTCACAATCTACCTGCCCGTTTTGAACACACAGGCTTCCCTCATTCTCGATTCCGACGATTTCGATGCACTGGAAGGAAATCTAGAAACACTTCTGCTGGTCGAAGATGAATCTGAAGTACGCGATGCACTGAGCCGCGTTTTGGAGTCGTTGAATTATCGAGTAATCACGGCTTCGGATGGAAACGAGGCGCTTCGCCACTTTGATAACAATTGCGAAAAAGTGGACCTCGTGCTGAGCGATGTCATAATGCCGGGACTGAGTGGACCCACGCTTTTCCGCACCTTGAATGAAAAACAACCTGGAATCAAAATGCTGCTGATCACCGGCTATCCGTTGGATGAAGGAACACGAAAGCTGCTTGAGAGCAATTTCGTTTCGTGGGTACAAAAACCTGTCGATAAGAAAACGCTCGCCGACTCGATCCAAAAAATCATCAACGCCTGATCCCGGTATGATCGTTCCTCGCTAGCCGCGATGTTGCCGGTTTAAATTCGATGCCCTCTTACGGCGAAATCCGAAATGAAGATCCGATTTCAAACAGGGTTCCATCGCTCGTTTCGCTAATACGTCGCCTCCCACGATTGGATAGACTGTAAGGTAATTGAAAGTCGAAACAGGGTCGAACATTTGATACGATGATAAGAACTCATGTGCGATTTTCGCCCTGTAGATAATGGAGGGTAATACTATGGGTGAACGCCAGGACCAACCTCCACGCGTATTGGTGGTCGATGACGAATTGACATTTAGTACTGCGATCGCCGATACACTTCAGAGCCTCGGCGAGGGATACGTTGTCGACACAGCCGACAACGGTTCCATTGCCTGGAATAAAATCCAGAAGGTCGTTTATGAATTGGTGATTACCGACCTCCGTATGCCACAGGTTGATGGCCTCGAGTTGATGGAAAAAATTCGTTCTAACGGCATCAATACCCGCATGATTCTCATGACCGCATACGGCTCTGAAGATGTAAAAGCCAAAGCCAAACAGCTAAACGTTGCCCGCTATATGGCGAAACCGATCGACATCGATGATTTGATCGACGCCACTCGGGAAGTACTCAGCTCGAGCAGAGAAGCCCGTGAACCCATTGGGGGTGACGTCCGGGGAAAAATCCAAAATATCACCCTCAAATTGGATGCTCTTCGGCAAGAGATATCCGCACACTGTATTATCCTATCGAACGCAGAGGGACAACCAATAACCTATTCGGGGTACGTAGAAGAATTCGATGTCCCCATCACTACGGCACTTATCGGCGCAGGACACGCATCGTTTTTCGAGCTGGCTCGCAACATGTCGGAAGATTGTGTTTTTAACCTGATGTACAACGAAGGCTCGAAGTGGAACACATTCTCAACAAGTTTGTGCAAGGATTTATTCCTGGTCATTGTATTTGAGCGCGATCGTGCACAAACACCAATCGGAATGGTGTGGTTCAGCGCAAAACGAACGATTGCAGAATTACTCGACATCATGATGGGCCTGGATATCTCAGAAGATCAAACGGAAATCCTTGCCCAACTTCGGAATTCGATATCCGATGAGTTGGAAGAGATGTTATCAAAGGACTGCCAGGATTCACCATCCGATGAGATGGAAGTAAAAAAGTCACACACAACGATATCGTTTGAGGAAGCAATGAAGAACGGTATCGTCCCCACAAGTTTCACCGGGGAGGATGGCAAAGAAGAATCGAAAAGGAAAGTAGCCTGACCATAAAAACGGCAGGGATCACTTATCAGCTTACCCATGCATAAGAATCGAGAGCGGATACCGCTCTCGATTTTCGTAATCTCTCTCGTGCAGACCAACTTGCGCAGTGTATCACGAACCCTGTTGGGTCGTGCGAAATGAATAGCGAAACAGGTTTGTGTTCCACTTCACGAAGCCCAGCTTGGAATACAATCGGATGGCCGCAACGCGGTCAGGATTGGAGGTGAGATCGACGGACTTTGTTCCCGCCTCCTTTGCGAGTCCCAACGCATGCCGCAAGAGCAGTTCCGCTATTCCCTGTCTGCGCACATCGTGATCGACAACCAGGTCTTCGATGCGCGCCACCTTCCTTGTGGGAATGCGATAGAGGACCAGGGTCAAAACGCCAACGATACTCCGGGTAGTTCGAGAATCATCGATCGCCAGAAGTACTTTCGTTGCTTCCGCCTCGATGATGGCTTGAAGTTCATCACGAGCAGGCACTTCGGACGTTGTGGTAAGCTGCGGAATGAGAGAACGGAAAGCTGCACAAAGCTCGTCGCTTGCCTGCTTCGCCTCTACGATTTCTATCATTCAAGAATGCTCTCCTGCTTACTCATCACCAGTAAGGCCCATTTACCTTGCTGCACGACGCGATTTGCCTGGTTCAACAGATCCACTTTGAAATAGACCAACCCTCCTCCCAACTGACGCACGAATTTGGTGTCGGTCACTTTGGCGCGCATCGAAATGGTATCCCCGAGGTAGATCGGCAATCGGAATTTCCAGTCTTCGATTTCACGAAATGCCAGCACCGTTCCCTCGATGAATCCCGTGCGGGTGGCGAGGGACACGGCGATGGATAGTCCGAGTAATCCATGCGCCACCCGCTGACCGAGCGGATGCTGCGAGGCGAAAATCGCATCCGTATGTATTCTCGTCCAATCCCCGGTCACACTCGCAAATCCCACCACGTCTGCTTCTGTGACCGTTCGAGCTACACTTTGAATTTCCTGACCTATTTCAAATTCATCGAAATACAAACCTCTTTGATACGGATGTATTAATTCAACCATGTCATTCTTTACCTTTCTCGGCGAATTTGGCGTCGTCAAACCCAATATATAACCTGTAAACACCGAAATCGACCGCGAGTACCGCATTACACCGATCTGATCGGTTTAACCCCGATTTCGTCCAAACGTCTTCTGGAAATATGATCAGTGTAAAATTGCCAGGGGGTGCCGCCGGCAAATACGGTAATCGATCACGAATTGAGGGTGAAGAACCACTTCGGGGGTTCCTGAGAAGGACCGGTACGCCTGTGGCATCTTTCCGCCAACGCAGCGGCCATAGCCTCACGGCAGTTCGTTGCCTTAAGCGACGATCCAATGGGTCGCACGCGCACGTGCCAGCAGACTCCCCTCAAGATCACGAACCCGCGCCGTAAAATACAGCTTCTTTTCATCTGCTTCGACGAATTGCGCTTCGATGGTGATATGACCCATCGCAGGTGAAACGGATCGATTGTAGGTAATTTCTAAACTGCGTGTGACGTTTGGTGGGGCAACCAGCATACTCAGCGGGCCGAGCGTGTTGTCGATGGCAGCCGCCAGCATACCTCCCTGCATCGTGCCGTAAGGATTGCAGTAGCGTTCGAGAACCGGGAAACAGGTTACCAGGCAGCCTTCTGTAGCATCGAAATGCACGAATTCACCCTGCATGTCTACAAATACAGGCGGTGGAATCTGATAGTTTTCAAACTTATCGCCAAGTCTGGATTTCAGCAGTTCCAACAATGATGAAGAGACCATACGATTTTTCCCCTACTGGCTGTTTATTTGCTACGATCTACATCGATATACTGGCTACACGCAATCTACTCTTCGTCCGGAATCTCAAAATCAATACTTTCCAGGAAAGTCTCCTTTTCCTCCGCACTCATGCGATCCACCAGCACACGCAAAGTGTATCCGCCGAGCAAAACGCCGTCCTCGATGATCATCCAATCCGAGACGTCTTCACGAGGGACCTTCACTTTTTCATCGAGGTTCAGGTACGTGGCGTCCAGCGGCTGATTTCCGATTCGTCCTGAGAATTGCTCCCCATCGTACTCTACATCATACAACCAGATGTGTTCGAAGGAAGCAGGTTCATCCGTCGTCGCGAACTTCGCCTTGATCGAAAAATGAGTTTGTCCAGGTTTCGGAGAATTGAGGAACTCAACAAACGCATCCAGAGTCGCCTGAGCTTGCTCGATGGCCGCGTTCATGTCCTCATCTTCAGAAGCGATGCGGTATACATCGGGTTCCCCCTCCCGTTTGACGACGTCCTCTCCTTGCAGCAGCGAGCAGCCTGAAACCAGTGTCCATGCCAATATGCATATAAGAATCGTTCGTTTCACTTTCATCCTCCGTTGCGTAAGGTCGTTCCTACCAAATCAAACGAAACACCCTCTCCGGCAAGTCGTAGCGCTCACACCTGCGTGATCTCGAGATATTTACTGGCAAACACACCATTTTCGATGCGCAGGCAGGGAATGCCGCCGATGATCGGATAAACTACCAACGCCTCCGGACTGAACAGCATTCCACCGACCTCTTCTAACCGCGTCTTGTACTTCGGGCATGCCAGGATGTGGTTCGAGGACGACGTTCGTTCGTCCTTCTTGATAATCGTGAGGGCCGTCGGGTTCAACGGATTAGAGGTGACCGGAAATAGCTTGTGCTCGATGACCTCGTATCCGAGCGATTCGGATGTGCCTGGCAAATTCTTGCAATAGCCGTGTGAATCCATGCGCCGCCTGGCTTCGTCGCTGGACAATTCGTATCCGGGCTCCAGCAGTATGATGTACCGCATCGCAACCCGATGCAGCTCCTTGAGGATGATCTCCTCATACCCCCCATTGGGTTCGATCGAATGAGATGTATAAACGACATCGATCGAATTGTCCGCATACGGCAGGTGGAGCAAACTACCTGTACACAGGGTCGCATTCCCGATTCCAGCATCTTTAAGCCATCTTCGTGCATACGCTACCCGCGACCAGCTCAAGTCAAAGGCGTAACTTGGTATCGTCCTTTCTAAGCCGAGCAGAACACCGGAATACGTCGTGCCCTCCCCCACACCCGATTCTAAAATCGATTTGGGCCTGCATAAAGATTGGATCGTTTTGACGATTTCGGCACAATAATTCCGCTTGCGTAGTGCGACATCACCATCCTTCTGTGCATCCGTGTAGCTCCCTGTTTGTAAATCATATGAAATTTCGATAATTTCATCCGTGTTGTGGTCGACTTCCAATTCTTCACGCAATATTTCACTGATGTTCTTTCCCTGTTCGTACAACATCTTCAATTGTCGAGGCGTCAGCATCAGCCACATCTCTCCTTGTCAGCCGCAGATCGCCTTCAGTAACAGCCTGGTGGTCTCGGTCCGGGCAGCTTTGAGATTTCGCATGACTTAAATACGCACAGAAATCAACCCATTATAAATGATCTTCCGAAGCAGACATGCGATCCCATTTCAACGTTACACTTTTCCTCGAAAACCTGATTGTACGTGACTATTGCGAATCGTCGAACTTGATATAATAGCGCGACATAGGATTTAGCAGGATCATGAAAACCGCAGAACTCGCTCGTTCGATCACCCGAAACGGAAGCAAACAAACGTACGTCACCGCACGTTTAATGGTGGACAGGGAACTCGTGGACGACTTCCTCAGTGCGTATGCGTATTTTCGCTGGGTCGATGATGTGATCGACGTTTATTCTCGCTCCGATCAAGAACGCATCGCCTTCATGGAACGCCAGAAAATAATCATCGAAGGACTTTTTAATGGCGAGACGTTCGAAGACTTTTCAGAAGAAGAAACGATAATCGCCAACCTCATTCGACACCGTTCGTCGAAAGACGAAGGATTGGCATCATTCGTACGCAACATGCTGGCGATCATCGATTTCGATGCCCACCGCAAGGGACGCCTGATCAAACGAAACGAACTTGCCTGGTATACAGAAAGGTTGGGAATATCTGTCACCGATGGCATCCAATATTTTATCGGGCACGGTCATCCTTATTCCAAAACAAACGAACAATATCTGGCCGCCACCGCGGCACACATCACTCACCTTCTGCGGGATATGCTCCTGGACATCGCAGATGGATTTGTCAATATCCCGATGGAATATCTTCAGGCACACAATATTGATCCCTATGACTATACGACTCAAGCATTTCGAGCGTGGGTAAAGGATCGAGTGGAATTGGCCCGACGGTTGTTTATTGAAGGTAAAAAATATCTGGACCGTCTGGATGTACTGCGTTGTAAAATTGTCGGCTATTGGTATTGTGCACGTTTCGAAGGTGTATTGGACTTGATCGAAAGGGATAATTACGTCCTACGCGAGGTGTACAACGAAAGACGGAGTATCGCCACCCATTTGAAAATTGGCTGGATCGGGATCAGCGTCACGCTGCGCCATTTGTTCCGCAAGCTGACGAACATCATCTCCCCTCTAAGTATCCGCTGATCGGTCTACTGCTTACCGAACGAAGTTATTCGCTGTCGGACCCCATTAGTTGCTTGCCAGTCTGCAAACCATCACCCGATCCTTTTGACGGTCTTTTCCGACCCAGAAGTCTTTCGTTCCTGTGATACGAAAACCTTGCTGCGTGTAAAAAGCAATCGCACGGCCGTTTTCCTCCCAAACCCCAAGCCAGAGAGTCCGGCCATCCAGTTCAATCGCAGATGCTTTCGCTGCTTTCATCAAATCCTGTGCAGCCCCCTTGCCTTGCCATGGTTTGTCGATATAGAAGCGCCAGAGTTCTATCGGAGACTCGCCAGACACACATGCTGGTGCATCTCCTCGCCTGATCTGAGCGTAGCCGATCATTTGACCGTCGAGTTCAACGATCAACGTCCGGATTTCGCTGTTCGTTATTTCTGCTCGCTGCTGGCGAATACTGTACCGTGTAGACAGGAATTCCTCTAGATCGCGGGGGTCAGTGAACTCTCCGAATGTCTGTGCATAGGTCCTGGAGGCGAATTCAGTTAGAACTTCCGCATCCTGGGGTAGGGCTCGTCGGATAGTGATCATCTAGACACCACCACATAGAATCGAATGTTTTTCGATTAGCGTACCGCTTCCCGTATCTGAAACGAACATGTGATCCGCATCACAACAGGTCTCGATTTCATCATCAACTGCCACTTCGATTAGATGCATACCCAATTTCATCACTTGGATCAAGCGGATGTACACATTGTAAAGCGAACGTCCGGACAGCCATTCGCCTTCCAAACCCATGTCGCCCTCAGATCCGATAGGGACACATGCTACTCCTTGATGGGATACCAAATCCCACAATGTTGGATTAGCGGCATGTTCCTACTTCTGTATGACTTTCAATGACGTCTTACGGCTCCCATCTATTATTTATAATCGATTGGCTGAAAGTGTTAATATCCAATCTCAGTGAGACCAGGTTAAGATTAACCCACAAGATTACTGCATTCCGGGAATATGCTAAGGATACAATTGACTTAATAATATGGCTATCCGCAGTTTTACGGGCAGATTCCGCAGATTGACAGCGACCGCCTCGCGCGATAGAGTAGGCACCGGTCGATCTACATTCGATCCGGATCGACAACGATGCAACAACAAGGAGTTTAACTTGAAACGTATCCTGCTCGACTTCGCCGCGATTTTCGTACTGGCTGCCTGCAATGCACCGGTAAACGTATCACCTTCCCCGACGATTGCGATCCCTCCGCCGCCCACTGAAACGGTCACTCCGGAACCTACAAGCACCGCGACACCACAGGTGCTCGAGGTCGAGATGCCGGATTCGTCGACCATCGTGCTCGATTTCGTCGCTGCGGTGTGTACCGCCGAATGGTCGAACAACGGTGAATACTTGCCTTGTCCCGGGGACCCCAACGACACGGGCGCCGGTTATGTCCAACGACTGGATCATACGATCATTTCAGGCAACATTCTGGTCGAGTCGCCTTCTCTTATTACCATCCCGGCGTACGATAGACTCGCGGGTATTTTCGGCCATTATCCGGCCGTTGAGGTATGGCAAGGCGATACGTTTCACGCTGTTCTGGCATGTAAACCTTCCGCTATCGCTTGCAACGTCGATTTCGGTCTCAGCTACTTCGACGCCAACGGCACTTTCCACGACCTTTCACCTGATCTCGGACCACGACCGATCTCAGATCACGACGCCGCCAGCGGTGCGTACACCGAGGTCGTAATCGATCTCAGCTCGCTGACCGGTCAAACGGTGGAATTTGTCCTCGTGGTGCGCACATCAGGGGATCGGGAACTTTACAATCCAATTTGGATCAGCCCTTATATCCAACGAGATCCCGATGCTGAACGGCCCGTTCCGGTCGTCGTCGCTACGGCGACCACATCAAGCGCCGGCACTTCGAGCGGCACGCCGGGTACGATATCGGGAATGGTCGACATGTCGTCCGCACCTCCGTATCTCAAGGACTCCTACACGGGCGGCGAATCACCCGTCGTGGTCATGTTCTTCAACCTGGATGACAACACCTGGTGGTGGATCCACAGCACACCGACTCACCCGTATTACCGGATGACGGTTCCACCAGGGAATTATCACGTCGTGGCCTACGCCAAGGGCGTCGGTGGCGTTCCATACGTTACCGGCGGATACACCGGCAGCAACCCTTCCTGCGGGAAAGCGCTGAAAACCGTAACCGTACCGTCAAACGGCAGCGTCGAGAACATCGTCATCGCCGATTGGAATTGGAGTTGCGGTGGTGATGCTTATCGTCCGGATAAACCCCCATCCGTGCCGATTCCGTAAGGCATCGTGACAGTTAACCCCAAGCTCCCCTTTGAGGGGAGCTTGGGGTTTCGAATGGAAAATCTATTAGAATCAATCCAACGGTTTCGGAACGGTAGGCTCTAGCAGCGCCTGACGCACGAAGCTGTGAAGCGGCGTACTGCGCCTTTTTACCATCATCACCGTCACTTTGGCCTGGCGGGCGACACGTTCCGTCATCGTGCCGACCAATAGATTCTTGAACACCGGCTCGTCGCTCGCCGCCAGGACGATCAAGTCGTAGCCCTCCGCCTGCTCCAGGATGGTCGTCCCAAGATCTGCGCCTTGCACGACACGCGATTCCAGGTTTCCGAAGTCGATCCCGTCGACGCTGTCTTCCAGCGCACGGGAGCCGCGCACGTGACTATGCTCTTTGGCATGGAAGGGAACGATGTGCAGCGCAGTGACCAATGCGGGTTCCGGCTTCTCCGCCGACGCCATGTCCACCGCCAATTTGACCGCACGCCGGCTGTTAGGTCCTCCGGAGACCGGCACGAGTATTTTCTTCAAAGGACGCCATTGCCGGTAACGAACGACGACAACGTCCGTGGGCGGATTATCCACGATGGGATCGATCACCGATCCGAAAACCTTGCCGGATGTATGAGTGTATCCGGGCCACCCCAAGACGATAAGGTCTGAAGCGTTTTCCATCGCCGTCTGTCGTATTGCCGCCGACACATTTCGTCCGAGGCGGATGATGGTGTGTACGGGAACTTCGTAGCTGCGTGCTTGCTCTATCACTTCTTCCAGGTACACGCGGCCTTCGCGGAGCAAGAAGCGCCCGTCTCCCAGCGTGAGCTGCGGTGGTACTTTGGCCACGTTCAACGCCAGGACTTCACCCTGCCGCTGCTGTGCGAGAATCGCGCCTATAGCGCCCAGAACCCGCGCCTCCTCCTTCGTGGACACAGGGACCAGGACAGAGTAATCCCGGCTGACCAAAACCTCTTCGAGTAAAATTTCTTTGGGCCTTTCCATCTCCTCGACGCGCGAGAAATAAAATGCGTAGGCGAGCAGGCCAATCACCACCCAGATGATGGTCGCATACCAGGCGATAGAACTAAATTGGAAAACATACAGCGCCAGAACCGCATTGGAGAGAATCGCGAGCATTGGCAGCACCGGAAACCAGGGCACCATAAAACCTCGCTTGAGTTCGGGCTGCTGCAAGCGCAAGAACAGTACAGCGAGATTTACCATCAAAAAAAGCAGCAAGAACATGATACTCGCCGCTGAGGCGACATCCTGGATGGGGAGAGTCCAGGCCATGATGACCATCAAGCCGCCGGTGGCCAGCACGGCCAAATACGGCGTGTGACGCTGCGGGTGGATCTTGGCAAAAAACGACGGCAGGTTGTGGTCGCGGCCCATGGCAAAAGACACCCGAGATGAAGCGTAGGTCGTGGCGTTCAAAGCTGACGTCGTGGACGCCAGGCCGCTCAAGAGCAGGATCAACCCGCCAATGCCAAATGGGAATACCTGCTGAGCGACTTGAATCACGGCGACTTCACCCTGCTGGCCGAGGTAGGCGTAACCCGCCTGACCATTCGGTGGTTGGACGGCACCGATCACCACGAAACCTACAAGAACATAAATCAGGACCGCGATTCCGATGGAATAGAAAACTGCCCGCGGAATGTTGCGATTCGGATCGATGACTTCCTCTCCCGATTGAGCGATAATCTCGTAGCCCTCAAAGGCGATAAAGGTCAACCCCATCGCCACGAATACACTGAAGAAACCGTTCGGGAAGAAATCTGCGGTGAAGCGCGTGTACCAGGAATCCGTCCGCATCATGGCAATGATGCCGAAGAACACTAGACAGCCAAGAATGGCGATTTTGGTCACCGTAAGAAAATTACCGACTGCGGCGGTTTCTGATGCACCCCGGTAATTGGTAGCGATGAATATGAAGATGATGAGCGTCATGAAAATCCGGCTCAACTGCTCTACAGACAACCCCACAACCGGTATATTGAAGAGGAATACCAATTCGGCTGCGAAACGACCAAAAGCCAGTGCATACAAGCTGCCGGCAACGGTCTGGGCAAACCAGCTCATCCAGCCGGACAAGAACCCCAACGTCCCTCCGAGCGCCTCCCTGATCCATTGATAGCCGCCGCCGGCACCGGGAAATGCAGAACCAAGCTCGGCATAGGACATCGCCGTAAACGAAGTTACGAGACCATTGAGCAGGAAGACCAGGATCAAAGCGGGGCCGGCAATACCCGCGGCGATTCCCGTGAGAACGAAGATCCCCGCACCCACCATGCCACCGACACCAATCATGGTAACGGTGAACAAATTGAGGTCACGGCTCAACGTGACATCTTCTCTTCTTTGTTCGCGTTCGATTTCCGCGTTCACAAAACTCTCCTACATGCCTGGCTCGTTGTTCGACGTGCACCATTCGATCGTCTCGTCATTGTACACGAAACCAGGGGCTGCGACTATTTTCGATTTCACGACAAAATACAAAGGGCACATCCCAAGAGGATGCACCCTTCGTTTGGTCGATTCGAATTACCTGACAGGTTTACGCTTGCTCCAAAGCCGCATGGGCCGCAGCCAGTCGTGCAATCGGCACGCGGAACGGCGAGCAACTCACGTAGTTCAATCCGTACTCATGACACTGACGGATCGAATCAGGATCTCCACCGTGTTCGCCGCAGATGCCCACTTCCAATTCGGGCCGAGTCTCGCGGCCTTCCGTGGTTGCGATTCGCATCAATCGGCCCACTCCATCGCGATCGATCGTCTGGAACGGGTTGGATGGCAGAATGCCTTTGTCGATGTACTCAATGAGGAAACCCGCCTCTGCATCGTCGCGGCTGATGCCGAAGGTCGTTTGGGTGAGATCGTTCGTGCCGAAGGAGAAGAATTGCGCATACTCGGCAATCTGTCCCGCCGTAAGTGCGGCGCGAGGGATTTCGATCATCGTGCCAAACATGTAATGCACTTCGCAGCCCTGCTCTTCCATCACGGCCTTGGCTACTTCTTCCAGTGTAGCCTGCTGGACCTTCAACTCGTTCACGTGGCTGGTCAGCGGGATCATCACCTCGGGATGGACTTCGACGCCGTCCTTGGTTACCAGACAGGCCGCCTCGAAGATCGCGCGTACCTGCATCTTGGTCACACCCGGCATGTGGATCCCGAGGCGGACGCCGCGCAACCCCAACATCGGGTTGGCTTCTCGCATCGATTCGACGGCCTCCAGCATCTCCTCTTTCTTGGCCAGTTCTTTCTTGTCGCCGCCTTTGATCCTCAATTCTGTGACTTCCACGAGGAGTTCATCGTGACTTGGAAGGAATTCGTGGAGCGGTGGATCGATCAGGCGGATGATGACCGGCAGGCCGTCCATCACACGGAACAAGCCCTCGAAATCAGAACGCTGGAACGGCAGCAATTTCGTCAACGCGTCCTCGCGTTCTTTATCCGTCTTGGCCAAAATCATCTGCTGCACGAATGGCAATCGTTCCGTTTCAAAGAACATGTGCTCCGTGCGGCACAGACCGATACCCTGCGCGCCATAATCCCGAGCGCGTTGTGCGTCTCGTGGATAGTCCGAGTTGGCATAAACGCCAAGCCGACGAATGTCGTCCGCCCAGGAGAGCAGCTTGATCAGATAGGGATCATTGATGTCAGGAACGACGGTATCCAGCTGGCCGAGGTACACCTCACCGAGCGTACCGTCGATCGATACCCAATCACCTTCTTTAATTACCTTTCCATCGACGGTCATCTGCCGTTCAAAAAGGTCGAGCTCCAATGCCGAACAGCCAACGACTGCCGGCTTGCCGAATTGGCGTGCGACCAGCGCAGCGTGGCTCGTGCGGCCGCCTCGGCTGGTGAGGATGCCGTTCGCCGCCAACATGCCGTGTACGTCATCGGGCTTGGTTTCGGGGCGCACCATGATGACTTCGAGGCCGTCTTCCTTGGCCCACTTTTCTGCCGTGTCGGCGTCGAAAGCAATCTGCCCTACTGCTGCACCGGGGGAGACATTCAAGCCCTCGGCGATTTTCTTCCCGGCTGCGGCGGCTGCTTTTTTAGCCTTGGGGTCGAACTGGGGGTGAAGGAAGAAGTCCACCTGATCGGGCGAAATGCGTTTCACCGCTTCTTCCTTGGAGATCAACCCTTCGTCCGTCAGATCTACGGCGATGCGAACTGCAGCCTGTGCGGTACGCTTACTGTCGCGCGTCTGCAGCATCCACAACTTGCCGTGCTCGATGGTGAATTCGACGTCCTGCACCTCATGGTAATGATTTTCGAGGTTCTGGAGGATGTCTTCGAATTGTTCGTAAATCTTGGGCATCTTCTTCTTCAGCTCTTCGATCTCGAGTGTCTGGCGGATACCCGCAACCACGTCTTCTCCCTGGGCATTGATGAGGAAGTCGCCTTCGACGTCTTTCGTCCCCACGGTGATGTTGCGCGTCGTGGCCACCCCGGTTCCCGAGTCGTCCCCCATGTTCCCGAAGACCATGGTCTGAATATTTACGCCCGTTCCCAGATCGTGGGAAATGCCGGCGCCGTTACGATAATCCACGGCTCGTTTCCCGTTCCAGGAAGCGAATACTGCTTCGGTCGCCATGCGCAGTTGCTCGTACGGATCCGTCGGGAATTCCTTGCCGGTGTTCTCTTTGACGATTTTCTTGAACTTTTCGGTGATCTCTTTCCAGTCTTCCGCGGAAAGCTCAGCGTCGGTTTCCACACCACGTTTCTTGCGGTACTCGGTGATGACCTCTTCGAAAGGTTCGTCCGAGACACCCATCACCACGGTGCCGAACATCTGCACCAGCCGTCGATACGAGTCGTAGACAAAGCGAGGGTCTTTGGTCAACTCGATCATTCCAGCGGCCGTTTCGTCGTTGAGGCCGATGTTGAGCACGGTATCCATCATACCCGGCATCGAGAACTTGGCGCCGGAGCGGCTGGAAACCAGGAGCGGGTTCTTGGGATCGCCGAACTTCTTTCCCGTCTTCTTCTCAACTTCCTTCATTGCTTCAAGTACTTGATCCCACAGCCCTTCAGGAAATTTGTTTCCTGCTTTGAGATAGGCGTTGCAAGCTTCGGTCGTCACCGTAAAACCGGGCGGCACGGGGGCGCCGATGCGCGTCATATCACCCAGGTTGGCGCCTTTTCCCCCCAGTAACGCACGTACGCCTTCCCAGGAGCCGGCCTTCTTCTCGGCCTGATCAACTTCGTCGAACATAAAAACCCATTTTTTAGCCATTTAAGTCCTCCAAACTCCGAATGGAGTATTCGTATCATCGAGGGGACAGTATCCGCGCCGCGTCCGCTGCTTGCGCGGCCACGGCGCCACTCACACAATTTGTAATCATAATACAAAAACACCCCGATGTCAGGGGCGTTTCGTCATATTTATCGGCTTACTTCCAACGTATGCCCGACAGGATGAGATAAATCCCACTTGGTCGATTCCAAGTTCTATAGAGGCTCACGCCACGGGCAGCCCGACCAGAATCTGCTTTCCTTCCACGCGCACGGGATAGGCAGCGATGTCTACGACGGCCGGCATGGAGAGTGCCTTTCCACTCTCCAGATCGAAGCGGGCTCCATGCCGTGGACATTCGATCGAATGATCGACGAGATCGCCTTCCGCGACCGGTCCATTATCGTGCGAACAGACGTCGTCGATTGCAAAGTAGCGCCCGGCAATGTTGAAAACCGCGATCGGTGCGCCATCGATTTCCAGGAATATTCGCTCGCCGTCTGCCAGATCTGTCACTTCCGCAACGGCCACGAATTCGAGTTTCTCGTCAGGAAGTTCGCGGTAATTGAACGTCAACGGCTACTCCAACGTGATCTCGTCCTCGATCGTATCCAACCCGTAAACGCTCGCCTTCAACACTTTCAGGGAAAGCAAAGCGCACTTCAAGCGAATCGGCCCCACTTCGATGCCCAGCATATCGAGTACGTCCTGTTTGGTGAGCTTTCGGATTTCATCGAGCTTCTTGCCTATGATCGATTCAACGAGTAAATCCGCCGAGGCGATCGATATGGCGCAGCCCGTGCCGCTGAACGCCGCCTCCGTCACACGATCCTCACCATCCACACGCAGGTCGATGCGAATTCGATCGCCGCAGAGCGGGTTGTCGTCCTCATACGAAAAATCATGCGGGTCGAGGGATCCCCGCATGCGAGGGTTTTTATAGCGGTCGATGATTTGTTCCCGGTAAAGATCTTCCATGGTTTGGCGTTAATGATAACGCATAATTTCCTATTCGTGATTTATCCGCCCGCGAGATGCCAAAGCGCTCGGACCTATGGATCAGATGTCGAAAACCTTGATGACTTTGTGCAACCCTTCGATCAGCCGATCGATCTCCTCCATCGTATTGTACAGGTAGAAAGATGCACGCACGGAAGCAGGGATCTTGAAACGTTCGTGAAGCGGCATGGTGCAATGATGGCCGGCCCGCACTGCGATTCCATCATGGTCCAATATCTGGGCGACGTCATGGGGATGAATGCCTGCCATGGTATAGGAGACGACACCTCCACGCGCGTCGAGTTCGGGTCCGTAGATCGTCACACCGGGGACTTCGCTGAGGCGGTCCAGGGCATAACCTGTCAGGACTCGCTCATGCGTATGAATATCTTCGATGCCCACGTCGTTCAAGAAATCAACCGCAGCACCCAGCCCGATTGCCTGCGCGATCGCCGGGGTTCCCGCTTCGAATTTCCAGGGGATGTCGTTCGGTGTGAAGCCATCAAAACTGACCCGTTTTATCATGTCGCCACCGCCCATGAACGGCGGCATCGCTTCTAAAAGCGCTTCTCGCCCATAAAAGACCCCTATTCCCGTCGGGCCGCACATCTTATGGCCGGAGAATGCATAAAAATCGACATCTAATTCGCTTACATCGACAGCAAGGTGAGGGACGGACTGCGCACCGTCGACCAACACCAAAGCGCCCGCTTCATGCGCCATACCCGTCATCTGCGCCACGGGATTGATCGTACCCAGCATATTGGAAACGTGTACGAAAGCGACCAAACGCGGTTCTTCTTCCAGCAGCGTTCGGTACGCATCGAGATCCAATTTTCCCTGGTCGGTCACGGGCACGAATTCCAGGCGCAAACCGATTTCCTCGGCCAACAAATACCAGGGCACGAGATTCGAATGGTGCTCCATTTCCGTGAGCAGCACGAGATCGCCGGCTTTCAGATTTGCTCTTCCCCAAGCGTTGGCCAGTAAATTGATGGATTCGGTCGCATTGCGCGTGAAAACCACTTCGCGCGCGGTACGGGCGCCGATAAAATCTGCGATACGCTTGCGGGCTCCTTCGTGCGCCTGGGTAGCTTCTTCCGCCAATTTATGAATGCCGCGGTGGATGTTTGAATTGTGATGCTCGTAAAAATCCACCAAAGATTCGATCACCGACCTGGGTTTTTGTGAGGTCGCCGCCGAATCGAGATAAACCAGCCTCGTGCCGGGATAGACTTCCCGCGAGAGCACCGGAAATTGTTCACGAATTCGTTCGACGTCGAAGAGCTTCACCTGAGAGTGCACGATTCAAATCCTTGTCTGCAGATACTTACTTCTTCTTCGACTTGGAGCGCTTACTCGAGCGTCGTTTCGTCGCCGAACGGATCTTATCGCTTCCCTGTGGACACCACAGGACGCGATCCGGAACCATCCAGCCGTCGGTCAGGTAGACGTCCTCGGCAAATTGAACCGCAACGCGTTTCTCTTCGGCCTGTACCACGACGCCTTCCATCCAATCTCGCACGCGGCGCCCCTCGCGGTCGTGATCGCAGAACACCTCGACACGATCTCCAACCTGGTACTGTTCCTGGGCAATCTGCCCATCTATTAAAGGATTCATTGTCTTTTTCGTCACTTGAATACCCCGCCTTTACATCGAGCTGAGCTGCTTGTTCATGCAAGCAACGAATCACCGTTTAGTTTCTCGTCGATCATCCTTTTAAACCGTTGGCGAACGCGCTCGAATGGAATACGCTCCATTATGGGCGCGAAAAAGCCGTCGATGACCAATCGCTCCGCCATGTCCCGCGGAAGTCCGCGGGACATGAGATAGAAGATCGGTTCAGCTTCGAGCTGTCCAACGGTTGCCCCATGGGTACAGCGTACATCGTCCGCCAGAATCTCCAGCCCGGGAATCGAATCCGCACGTGCATTTTCACTCAACAACAAGTTGCGGTTCGCCTGGTAGCCGTCCGTGATTTGCGCGCCCGGCGCGACGTAGATCATGCCCTGCCAGACGGAACGGCTGTGATCCAAAAGCGCCCCTTTGAAGAGCAGATCACTGGTCGTGTGGGGAGCCAGGTGATTCTGCTGGGTGTCGTGATCCAGATGCTGCTCGCCGTTCGCAAAATAGAAAGCGGACATGCGTACTTCGGCACCCTCTCCCAGAAGATCGATGTCGCTGAAATTTTTCGTCAGATGGCTGCCCACGCCAGCGTAGATCCAGTTCAAGTTTCCGTCAGCCTTTATTTTTGCACGTTCGTGGGAAAAATTCCAGACATTTTTTCCCAGATTCTGGACTTCGACGAACGTCAACTCCGCGCCTTTTCCGATAGAAATCTCTACGATGCCGGCGTGCATCGCTTCGCCATCCTGCCGTGTAGGTGAGGCCAGTTCGTGTACGAACGTCGCCGACGCCCCCTGCTCTAGCACGATCATCAGACGACTGAAAAACGCCGTCTCGACTCCCGCAGGCCAGATTACTGCGTGTAGAGGCTGTTCGAGATGCACGTCCTTGGGAACATAAAGCAGCACGCCGTCTCTCGCCAGCGATGCCGCCAGCGCCGAAAACTTGCCTTCATCTGCGGCGACGATCGTCCCCAGATACTTTTCCAGGATCGACGCATGTTCGCCGACCGCCGTCGCCCAATCGGTAAAAATCACGCCTTGTTTGTCCACCTCCGCATCGTGTTCCCACTGAGGTGAATGTCCCGGTCTGACGACCAGCAGCGAACCATGTTGGTCGGCGGCGAGGGATTCCAGCAATGCTGGGTTCACCTCGACGTCTTCCGCAGGTTTCAATTCAAATGTATCGGCCGGTATCGAGCGGATATCCGTACGTCGCCAGGGCTCGTCTTTCAAAGTCGGCAGCGGCATGTCCTTGAAGCGCTTCCATGCCATCACGCGTTTCTCGGCCAACCAATCCGGCTCGTTCAAGTCCGCAGACACATTGCGTACATCCGCTTCGGAGAAAGTGAAATCCGCCGTCATGCGCCGGACGGCAGGTTGTTTTCGTTTCACAACTGTACGAGTGCTCATGCTCCAAGTTATCCTTGCGGTCGACCCTTCGTTTGCAGCACAAAGGGATTAGCCAATCGAACCTTCCATCTGGACCTGGATTAATCGATTCATTTCCACGGCGTATTCCATGGGCAGTTCTTTGACCAACGGCTCGATGAAACCAGAGACGACCATGGTGATCGCCTCCTCTTCGCTCAACCCACGACTCATCAAATAGAAGAGTTGATCTTCGCCCACCTTGCTCACCGAAGCCTCGTGGCCGATGTTCACCAGTTCTTCGTCGATCTCGATGGACGGATAGGTATCTGATTGGGAATTCTCGTCGAGCAGCAGCGCGTCACAAACAACATTGGATTTCGAATTCTTGGCGCCATCGTACACCTTCAACAGGCCGCGATAAGATGCCCGGCCGCCGCCCTTGCTGATCGACTTCGATGTAATCTTACTGGTCGTATTGGGCGCAACGTGGATCACCTTGCCGCCGGTATCCTGATGCTGGTGGTCGGCGGCGAAGGCCATGGAGAGAATCTCGCCGTGCGCCCGCGGTCCCATCAGGTAGCAGGAGGGATACTTCATTGTCACCTTGCTGCCCAGGTTGGCGTCGATCCATTCCATGGTGCCACCTGCGCTCACCATCGAGCGCTGTGTCACCAGGTTGTAAACGTTGGTCGACCAGTTCTGAATGGTGGTATAGCGGCAGCGGGCGTTCTCTTTCACGATGATCTCAATTACACCGCTGTGGAAGGAATTCGTCGTGTAAGATGGCGCTGTACAGCCTTCCACGTAATGCACCTGCGCACCCTCGTCGACAATGATCATCGTCCGCTCAAACTGCCCGATGTTGGCGACGTTGAGGCGAAAATAGGCTTGCAAGGGCAGCTCCACTTTCACACCCGGCGGCACGTAAACGAATGAGCCGCCCGACCACACGGCGCTGTTCAACGCCGCGAATTTATTGTCCGTGATCGGAATTACGGTTCCGAAATACTTGCGGAACAATTCTTCGTGATCGCGCAAGCCGTTTTCGATGCTCACGAAGATGACGCCCTTTTTGGCCAGTTGTTCCTGCACGCTATGATAGACCATCTCCGATTCATACTGCGCGCCCACACCGGAGAGGAATTTCTGCTCCGCTTCCGGGATCCCTAGGCGGTCAAACGTTTCTTTGATCGTTTCTGGTACGTCATCCCAGGATTTTCCTTCTTGCTCAGCAGGCCGAACGTAGTAATAGATGTCGTCGAAGTCGAGCTGACTCAGGTCCGCGCCCCACGTGGGCATCGGGCGCTCCTGAAAGTGTTTCAGACCTTTGAGGCGGAATTCCAGCATCCAATCCGGCTCCCCCTTCATCGCCGAAATCTGCCGAACAACTTCCTCATCGAGGCCTTTGCGGGTTTTGAAAACCGAGACATCCGGATCGCGAAATCCGTACTTGTATTCATCCAAACCTTCGAGATGTTCGAGATCCGATCGCGTCGCCATGTCAATACCTCCACTCCACCTTCACTACGCCTTCACTGGCTCCTCGGCGTACTTCTCTCGAACCCAATCGTAGCCATGCTCTTCGAGCTGCAAGGCCAATTCCGCCGAACCGGATTCTACGATGCGTCCGTTCAACATGACGTGGACGAAATCCGGTTTGATGTAATTCAAAATCCTCTGGTAGTGCGTGATGATGAGTACGCCCAGATCCGGACCCGCTAAAGCGTTTACACCATGGGAGACGATCTTGAGGGCATCGATATCAAGACCCGAATCCGTTTCGTCCAGAATGGCTATGCGAGGTTCCAACGTGGCCATCTGCAGGATCTCGGCCCGCTTCTTCTCTCCTCCGGAGAAACCTTCGTTCAAATACCGCCCCGCAAAATCATGCGACATCTCGAGCAAGTCCATCTTTTGCTTGAGCAATTTCCTGAACTCGGGAATCGAGATTCCCTTGTACTCCGGATCGTCGTTTTTTCGTTTGGCGTTGATCGCCATGCGCAGGAAGTTCGCCATGGTCACACCGGGAATGGACACGGGATATTGAAAGGCGAGGAACAATCCCAGTCGCGAGCGTTCATCCGGGTTGAGTTCGATGATATTTTTACCTTGGAAATCCACTTCCCCACGAGTTACTTCATAATTGGGATGTCCCATGAGTGCGTACGCGAGCGTGGATTTTCCGGTTCCGTTCGGTCCCATCAACGCGTGAATCTCACCTTGCTTGATCTTCAGATTGACGCCCTTAAGGATTTCTTTCCCCTCGATGGAGACGTGCAGGTCCCGTATCTCCAGCGCGGTACCCATTTATTCCCTCCAGTCGCAGTAAGCAACGCTGCGACCTAGCTTGTCTGAATCGCATAGACGGGATTATAGCATCCTTCAATCTAGTCGTCAATATTTCTGATAAAAATAATAAATATTCACCTATCGTACGGCCTCGAAAAGTCGACATCGGAATTATGTGGGGGATAAAAATGATAAAAATCTAAAATATTGACAGATCGTCCCCATGAGGTTATACTCGCGATTACTATGACTTCTGGAACGCGTGATACGATCTTACGTGCATTGCGTGTTCAGGACGAGTGCACGGTCAAAGAACTGGCCGAGACAGTTGGCATTTCTCCCGTATCCGTACGCCATCACCTCACCCATCTTCAAGCGGAAGGCCTGGTTCAAGCCAAAGAAGTGCGCAGCGGCGTCGGCAGACCGCATCACGTCTTCCTGCTCACCGATGACGGCCGGGAGCGTTTTCCCTCCCGCTATTTCCGCCTGACAAATCGTTTATTGGAGGAGATCAAAGATTCCATTTCGGACGAGAAGGTCAACGAGTTATTTTCGGGAATCGCAGACACGCTCGCCGAACGATACGCCGAACAATTACGAGCCCTTCCGCTGCACGAACGGCTGCAGCGATTGGTTGACCTGCTCTCCGATGAGGGTTTCGACGCAGAATTGGAGTTGAAGGAAGACCAGGTCATCATCCGTGAATTGAGTTGTCCGTACTTCAAACTCGCACAAGAGCATCCGGAAGTCTGCCTGCTCGATCAGGAGTTCATCGCCAAATCGCTTTCCCTGCCGGTCGAGCAAGTTACGTGTCTGACGAAGGGAGATTCCCACTGCGCCTTCGCCATCGCTACCGCGGCGGAAGAGGTATCTCCATGACCCAGGACAACACTGAATTGAAGACCATTTGGGAGGCCGATTCAACGCATCCCAAGCTCGCTGCGGAAATCCGAGATACCCTCCGGCAAGTAGTCGATCCCGAACTCGGCTTGAACATCATCGAATTGGGATTGATCCGAGAAGTGCACATCGAGGACGAGAGCATGACGGTGAAAATGATCCTCACCACGCCGTTTTGCCCTTACGGACCTGCACTGCTTGAGATGGCTCGCGCCAAGGCAGAAGAAGTCGCCAACAAGCCGACGAAAATCGAACTGGGAATGGAAATGTGGGACCAGAGCATGATGGAAGATGAAGCCGCGGCGGAATGGGGGTTATTCTAACCGATCGGCATACGCAGCGGCAGAGTATTCGTCAACGACCGAGACGCTCATATCGAGCGTCTCGGTTTTTTCGACACACAATGTGATGGGCCATGCGCCGGAATGCCGGTATATCGGTGGAATCAACCTCAAGCCGAAATCGAAGTGGGTTCTGTCGAACCACGCCGCCTGCGGCTCAAGTTGTTGATCAACCCACCCCACGACGAAATGCCGCGCACGAAAAGCCGGATGATGGTCACAGCGACCAGGATGATAGTTGCCAAGACGACGATGACCATCCAACCCGAAAACAGATTGCCGCCGTGATAATGAACCAGCCGAGCTTTCAGTCGTTTGACGAATAAGCTCCTGGGTTCGACGGGTACCAAGGTTTCGGCCAATATCCGCTCTAAGTCTTTATTATCGAGTTGCTCAGGCTTGACCGCGGCCATTGTGGATTTTCCTCCAACATCCATACTCGCTCAGCTACTGCCATCATTTACATGCATTGCAACGGTCGTCGAATGCAATAGACTATGATGATTCCTATTCATCTCCCGAAGCCGACTGGTTTTCTCTGGCGTGCACTTCTTCGCGCAGTGCAATCAGCGTCCGATGATATAAACTCTTAATTGCGCCTTCCGTTCTGCCCATAATCTCGCCGATTTCGGCGTTCGACAATCGTTCCACGAACTTCAATATCAGCAATTGTTGTCGATCGTCGGGCAAGGTCCGGACCGCATCGAGCAGCATCGATTGTTCTTCTTGTACGATCGCCTCCGCCTCCGGATGGTGACTGACCTTGCTGACGGCCACGTGATCTTCCAGTGGAATGACGGGCCGGCGGCTTCGATCCCGGTGCCAATTTGCCACGAGATTGTGGGCGATACGATAAAGCCAGGCCGAGAATGGAACGCCCTTGTCTTCAAATTTCGGCACGTGGCGTAGCGCCCGCTGGAATACCCGTGCAGTCAAATCCTCCGCATCTTGCTGGTTTCCCGTGCGATAGTAGATGTAGTTGTATATTCTACGGACGTGCCGTTCGTACAACTCCCCAAACGCTTCCGCATCGGTTGCAGCCATCGCCGCAAGTTCGAGATCGTTGATCTCGTGATGCGTCATCAAGAGAGATTCCTCACTGCACGCCTGTTGAAAATGAAAACACCGAGAATCATTGTTCGTTTCCCTGATCCATTGAATTTCATGCCTCCATCGCGCGTAAATCGATTCCGCCGTATTTTGGCACGACCCGAGTATAGCATGGATGGGACGCTCTGATGCTATAATGCGCCAGAATAACATGAAAGAAACCCTGCTTGCCTTTGATTTAGAGACCACCGGACTGGACCCCGAACGAGATTCCATCATCGAAATCGGGGCCGTCCGATTCCGCGGCAATCGTGTCGAAAACGAATTTTCGACGCTGGTCAATCCGGGTCGGCCGCTCGATCCGCTCATCACCTCACTGACCGGCATCACAGACGAGATGCTCGCCAATGCCCCACGCCTTTCGCACGTCATTCAAGATTTTCAAGATTTCGCCGGCGATCTCATTGTGCTGGGACACAACGTCCGATTCGATCTCAGTTTCCTTCAACCGAAAGGTGTTTTACGCAACAATCTCGGTTTGGACACTTACACCATCGCCACCGTGCTTTTACCCTCCGCCGGACGATACAATCTGGCCGGACTGGCGAGCTTCCTGGCCGTTCCCGTGATGACCTCCCACCGTGCGCTCGAAGATGCCCACACGACACGACAGGTTTTTCTACGTCTGATGGATAAAGCACTGGAGCTTCCTCCGGAAGCGCTGGAGGAGATTTGTCGTTTGGGTGCCGAAATCGAATGGGATGCCGGATGGTTCTTCGATCGAACGCTCGAGGAGATGCAATCTGATCGAGGGGCTTCGTCTTCAACCGATGCCGGACGAGCACGTTTTTTCAAACCCGCTTCCTCGGATGCCTCTCCACTCACCGCCAATGAAAATCTCGAACCGCTCGACCGTGATGAAATTGCCGCCATCCTGGAGCCCGGCGGCCTTTTCGATAAGCGTTTCCCGGCCTACGAACATCGCCCGCAGCAAATCACCATGCTGCAGGCAGTATGCGATGCCTTGTCTTATGGCCAGCACCTGCTCGTAGAGGCCGGAACCGGCATCGGGAAATCGATGGCGTACCTGCTGCCCTCGCTTTCCTGGGCTTCAATGAACAAGGAACGTGTGGTCATTTCTACCAATACCATCAACCTGCAGGACCAACTCATCCGCAAAGACATTCCCGACTTGTGCAGCATTCTCGATGCCGATTACCGCGCCGCTATACTGAAAGGGCGCTCGAATTACATCTGCCCCAGACGATTGGCCAGCTTGCGCCAAATCGGTCCGCGCACACCGGAGGAAATGCGCATGTTGGCGAAGATCCTGGTCTGGCTTTACAGCGGCGGCAGCGGAGATCGGAGTGAGATCAATCTATCATCCCGGGAAGCTGCTGCCTGGTCGCGTCTGTCGGCCGAAGGGGAAGACTGTTCCGCCGAAGTCTGCCTCGAGCACACCAACGGCGCCTGCCCCTACTACCAGGCTCACCGCCTTGCGGAGAGCGCACACGTCATCATCGTCAACCACGCACTCTTGCTGGCCGATATCGCCACGGGCAACCGAGTCATCCCTGAATATCGCTACCTCATCGTCGACGAGGCGCATCATCTCGAATCAGCGACCACGAACGGCTTGAGTTTCCAGGTCAGCCAAAGCGCGTTGGGGTTCATGCTGCGGGACCTCGGAAGCGTCAAAGACGGCCTGCTTCATCAAATCCTCGAACTGGCGCGCAAAGAACTGCCGGCCAACGTGGTCAAGAACGTGGAGCAAATCGTCGTCTCCATTTCCGACCAGCGGCACGATTGTACGGAACTTGCCCAACGATTGTTCGACACGCTATCGGAATACCTGACGGAGCAGCGCGATGACAAACCCGTCGGACCCTATGGGCAGCGTCTTCGCATCGTACCCGCTTCACGCACCCTCCCCAAATGGTCCGACGTCGAAATCGCCTGGGAGAACGCCCGCGGGCCGCTCTCGGCCGTCACACAATCTTTATCCACCCTGAGTGAAGCATTGGAGGACATGGCCGCCACCGGCGTAGAGACCGCCGAGAACCTGGCCACGGCAGCACGCATTGCGACGCGCAGTCTGACGGAGATCGTCACCAACCTGGAGAACATGATTTTCGAGCCCGACCCACAGATCATCTATTGGCTGCAAACCAAGATCGGTGCAGGTGACCTGGTTTTGCACGCGGCGCCGCTCAGCGTGGGGCCACTCGTGGAGCGGTTTCTGTGGCACGAGAAAGAAACGGTGGTGATGACTTCCGCCACACTGACCGTCGGTGGGGAATTCGATTACATCAAGCAGCGCTTGAACGCCGTAGACGCCGATGAGCTTGCTCTCGGTTCCCCCTTCGATTTCGAGACTTCCACCCTGCTCTACCTCATCAACGACATTCCGGAGCCGTCTGACGGAAAGGCGTATCAGCGCGCCGTCGAAAAAACGTTGATTCGGCTCTGCCACACCACGCTCGGTAGAACTCTCGTTTTGTTTACATCGAATATGCAATTGAATCGGACGGCTCGCGCCATTGCCCCTTCGCTCATGCAGGCAGGCGTCGACGTGCTGGAACAGACCTCGGGAGCGTCTCGCCACGCGCTTCTCGAGAGGTTCCGCTCTTCCAAACAGTCCGTACTAGTGGGGACTCGCTCTTTCTGGGAAGGCGTTGACGTGCCCGGTGAGGCTTTGTCCGTATTGGGAATCGCACGCCTGCCTTTCGACGTACCCAACGATCCTATCGTCGCTGCGCGTGCGGAAATGTATGAATCTCCGTTCGACCAGTACACCCTTCCGGAGGCCGTACTTCGATTTCGACAGGGATTTGGCCGCCTCATACGCACCCAGTCCGATAGGGGCGTCGTATTCGTGCTCGATCGTCGAATTATTTCCAAGAAATACGGCCGTGCCTTCATAGACTCGCTTCCCCGCTGTACGATGCGCACAGGTTCCATGGAAGAACTTGCAGAAGCTACGTCACGCTGGCTGGGGATTTGAGCACCCCTTCAGAATCCATTTGATTTAAAGATCACAAAAGAGGACGACAACGCTGGGCGATACCATCAGACCGGATTTCCGTTCAAATCGTGAATTTTGGTAAATTGCCGGAAAAATAGTTCCGTTATAGTATGGCCGTGTTGCAGCATTAAATTGACAGATCATTTTTCGGCGCTTGAAGGCCGAAAATCAATGGAGTGACAGGATGGAGTATGGCGCTGCTACGGACACAGGTATCGTGCGCGAGAAGAACGAGGACAATTACAGCGTCGACACGGATTTGAGTGTTTATACTGTGGCTGATGGGATCGGGGGTCATCTGGCCGGTGAAATTGCGAGTTACATTGCCGTCCGCACTATTCAAGAATATTTATCGGCTCACAATCCCAACGACCATCAAACGCCTCAGGAAACCATTCTGGCCAGCATAATTGCGGCGCACGAAGCCATACTTGCAGCAGCCGGTGGTAGCGACAACAACCTCCGCATGGGAACGACCATCGTCCTCCTCTGGATCCCCTCCCCGCCCCATACGGCTTGGGTGGCGCATGTGGGTGACAGCCGTGCCTACCTTTATCGTCACGACAGACTTCGCGTCCTCACCCAGGATCACACCCTCCTCCTGCAGGCGAAGCGTGACGGAGTCCTTCCTGAGAATCCAAGTTTATGGCCTCCAAGACAGGCATTGAGCCAGGCACTTGGGGCGAGCGATCGCATCGAACCCGAAACGCACGAACTCGAGCTGCAGCCAGGCGACCAGATCCTTCTCTGTACCGACGGCCTGACCGACATGGTTTCGGAGAAGGAAATTCTGGCATTGCTGCGCCGCGGCGAACCACCCCAAAAGACGTGCGACGAACTCATCCTGACCGCCATCGCCAACGGCGGAAAAGACAATATCACCGCCCTTCTCGTCCCGATCGACGCAGATACAAACTGAAGCTGGGACAATCTTAAACGATTCCGATTTTGCACCGCGGCCATCGACGAAGTCCGTCTCATCGCGCCACAATTGACGCTTCCACGCGAGAGACGCTATAATGCCACCATCTCAGCTTAAAGGAAAAACCCAGTGATTGACGTCAACGAACTGCGAAACGGAGTGACTTTCGAGTTGGATGGCAGCTTGTATAAAGTCATCGAATACAGCCATCATAAGCCCGGTCGAGGCAAGGCGACCATTCGCACCAAGGTCCGTGATCTTCGGACCGGTTCCGTGCTGGAAAAAACCTTCACCTCCGGCGACAAGGTACAGGACATTCGTCTCGATTATCACGTGGTGCAATTCCTCTACAAAGACAACGACCTGTATCACTTCATGGACACAGAGACGTACGAACAACCGGCGCTCAACGCATCCATACTCGGTGAGGCGGTATACTACTTAACTGAAGGATTGGAAGTCAAGCTTACTTTTTACGAAGGTGAAGCGTTGGATGTTGAACTGCCCACGACCGTTGATTTGAAGGTCGTCGAAGCTGAGATGGCCGTCAGAGGGGACACCGCCACCGGAGCGAACAAAAGCGTCACAACCGAAACGGGCTTGAAAGTCCAAGTACCGCTTTTTGTCGAAACAGGCGATACCATTCGAGTGGACACACGCAACGGATCGTACGTCACCCGAGCCTGACCCCAGAAAATTGGCTATGCGAACACCTGCGGGAAACGAATGTCCCTATTATTACCAGGACTTCCATCGAGGCCGCTCGATCCAGGAATGCCGGTTGATCGAACGCACACCGAACGGTGGCAAGTATACGCCCGATCTGTGTGCAAAATGCCGCGTGCCTCGGATCGTGATGGCAAACGCATGCAAGCGTATGGTTCTGGAAGCGCGCGTGGTTTCCGGCTTCCTCGGGTTAAACCGCCGGGTTGAAGTGAGTGCATTTTGCACGCGTACGTTGGAAAACGTCGCCGAACCAGAAATTGGATGCGGTGAGTGCCACCTCGAGCTCGCCGCTCTACTCCATCCAGAGAATGATACGTGATATCCGCTCTGCTCATCGATCTCGACGACACACTGCTCGCTAACGACATGAAACGCTTCTTGCCGGTCTACCTCGACCGGCTGGGCGAGCATCTCTCGAATCTGGCGCCGGCGGAACAGATCACCTCGCTGGTCATGGCCGGCAGTCTGGCGATGATGGAGAACACCGATCCCACCCGCACCTTGCAGCAGGTTTTCGCCGATCATTTCTTTCCCCATTTTGACATCGAAGCGGAAGACTTGATCCCAGAGATCAACCAGTTCTACGCTGAGGTTTTCCCCGGCCTGCAATCGCTAACGGCGCCTCGCGGTGGTGCCGATCAACTCATAAAGTCGGCGCTCGATAAAGGCATCGAAGTCGTTATTGCCACCAGTCCCCTTTTTCCACTCGCTGCGATCGAGCATCGATTGGATTGGGCGGGAGTACCGGTGGACAGGTATGCGTATACGCTCGTGACGAGTTATGAAAGTTTCCATTTCGCCAAGCCCCGTTTGGAATACTACGCGGAAATTCTCGCTCGATTGGGTCTTCCACCGCACCAGGCCGCAATGATCGGCAACGATCCAACAGACGATCTCCTTCCGGCACAAAACCTGGGGCTTGCAGTCTTCGATGTGAATCACGATTCGGACCACTACCCCGGTGGAGACCTTCTCGCTGCCACGGCCTGGATCGAGCGAGCCCACCAGGAAGTTCGTAACGACGCCGAAGGACACCCCCAGGCAATCCTGGCCCGCTTGCGAGGGAATCTTTCCGCCCTGCACAGCGTACTTCCTGCGTTGGACGAAACGGAGTGGAATCGACCACCCAAGAAAAACGCCTGGGCGGTCAATCAGATTCTATGCCACCTGCGCGATGTCGAACGCGAGGTGTACTTGCCTCGTGTGCGGACATTGATGTCGGAAGACAACCCGCATATTTCCGCCAAAGATACCGATCAATGGTCTGCAGAACGCGGCTACGCGCAGCAATCCGGCGAAGACGCCTTCGAGGTTTTTACGCAAGCACGTTTAGATCTCATCGAACAGCTTGAATCTCTCACCCACGAGCAATGGAACCGGCCTGCCCGCCACTCCCTCCTGGGACCCACGAACCTCGCAGAAATACTGAAATTCGCCACCGATCACGACGTGATTCACCTGGCGCAGATCCGCTCCAACCTGAAAACGATCCGGAAGCAGTGAGCCCGTCTTTACACAGTCCTGCACGGAAGCTATAATCTCCTGAACGGGGAAGTGCTGGAACTGGCAGACAGGCGTGACTTAGGATCACGTGCCCTCGGGCGTGCGGGTTCAAATCCCGCCTTCCCTACTCCTGCATTCGGAAAATCGAGCTGAACAAGAGTCTGCCTTCGAAGCGCACGAAATCCGCGCCAGCCGATGGTGCAGATTCCGAGAGGATAATGGCTTTGAACGTAAAAACGCAAGATCTTGAAAATCGTCAGGTCGAAATGACGGTCGAGGTGCCCGAAGACCGCTTCCGAGCCGCCATGCAAGCCGCTGCTCGCCGTTTGGCGAAAGACGTCAAAATCCCGGGTTTTCGCCCCGGAAAAGCGCCTTACGAAGTGATACTCAATAAAGTCGGCCACGAGGCGATTTTCGAGGAGGCGTTGGACGGTCTCGGTCAGGAAATGTACCGGGAAGCGATCAAGGAATCTGACCTCAATCCCTATGCTCCGGGGACTCTCGAAGAAATCGTGAGCCAGGATCCGCTCGTCTTGCGCTTCACCGTGCCGCTTGAACCCAATGTAGAATTGGGTGACTATCAGAAGGTCCGCGTCCCTTTCGAAACCCCCGAGGTCAGCGACGAAGAATTCGAAAAAGTACTGGAAGAAATCCGGCAAAGTCGAGCCTTGATCGAGCCTGCCGATCGCCCCGCGCAAATGTCGGACGTCGTCATCATCGACGTGACCAGCGAACTGAAGGCGCCTGAAGCAGGAGAAGATACTTCGATCATGGACATGAAAGGCACGGAGATTCTTCTCAGCGAAGATGCGCGCTGGCCGATCCAGGGCATCGCTGAGCATCTCGTGGGTATCGAAGCGGGTCAGGAACTCGACTTTGAAGACACGTTCCCGGAAGATTATCCCGTCGAGTCGCTGCGCCAACGGGAAGCGAAGTTCCACGTTAAATGTGTCGAGGTCAAATCACGCCTCATACCAGAATGGTCGGACGATCTCGCCCAGAGCATGGGTGAATTCAACGACCTCCTCGATCTGCGTCTGAAGCTGCGGGACAATCTCATCCAATCGGCACAGCAGGAAGCCGATTCGAACTACACGGAAGAAGTCATGGCGGCCCTTGTAGATAAAGCCGACTTCGAGTATCCGCCGATCCTGTTGGAAGAAGGAATCGACGAACTGGTCACCGAATGGAGCAAGAGCCTGGCTTCGCAAAACATGACCCTGGATGACTATTTGAAGATCGAAGGGAAGACGCTGGACGACCTACGCGAGGAGCTGCTTCCACAAGCCCAAAACCGCCTGCTGAAGGCGCTCGTATTGGGTAAAATCGTTGAAGAGGAAAACCTGGAAGTCGATGATCAGGAAATCGACGAGCAGATCGAACGCATCGTTGAGCCCTTCAAGGAACGTGCCGGTGAATTCCGCAAAGTCATCGACACCCCAGAGGGCAGACGCCGCATCCGCCTGGATCTACTGACCGAGAAGGCGTTCAAGAGAATAATCGCGATCGCGAAAGGCGAAGGCGATAAAATAGAAGTACAAGAAGAAGCGGTATCCGAGAAAGAACCATCCGAAACGGAAGAGACGTCCGAAAAAGAGTGAGGGTAGAAACGATGACAATTATTGATCCTAGATCTGCCATTCCCATGGTAATCGAACCTACCGGCCGCGGAGAACGAGCGTACGACATCTATTCGCTGCTCCTGAGAGAACGAATCATCTTCCTGGGAACACCGATTAACGATCAGATATCCAATCTGATCATCGCCCAATTGTTGTATCTCGATCGTGAAGACCCCGAGCGGCAGATTTACATGTACATCAATTCGCCAGGAGGCGGGATCTATGCCGGCCTGGCGATCTACGACACGATGCAGCAGGTACGCGCGCCGATATCGACCGTCGCCGTCGGCGTTACGGCCTCGTTCGGCACCGTGCTCCTGACCGCCGGCACCAAAGGCATGCGTTACGCTTTACCCCACGCCACGATCCACCTGCATCAACCCTTGGGCGGCGTACAGGGTCAAGCAACCGACATCGAGATTCAAGCCAAGGAAATCTTGCGCCTGCGGGAAAAATTGAATACTATACTCTCAAAGCACACCGGACAGTCCTTGGATTTGATCGAAGCTGACACGGAACGCGATTTCTACATGGACGGTGATGCGGCGAAGAATTACGGCATCATCGACCACGTGCTTTACCCTTCCGATGAAAGAGAATCGGACGAAAAAGAGAAAAAGGAAAGTAAATAAAGGTCGATGACCCGAAGACGCTCTTCAGAATCCGAAATCCGTGAGTGTTCCTTCTGCAGCCGGGTTGAAGCGGAAGTAAAACGGCTGATCGCGGGTCCTGAGGGCGTCTTCATCTGTAACGAATGTGTCGATCTCTGCCGCGACATTCTGCAGGATGATAGACCCAGCTTATCCAACGCAGCGGCGGTGTCGGCAAAACCCCCACTTTCACCCCGAGAGATCTATGGGAAATTGGATGAGTACGTCGTAAGCCAGGACGGTGCGAAACGAGTGCTTTCGGTTGCCGTATACAACCACTACAAACGCATCGCCCACCGCGGTCGTACCGACGTGGAATTGGAAAAGGCCAACATTCTTCTCGTCGGCCCTACGGGCTGTGGAAAGACGCTGTTGGCCCAAACACTCGCAAAAAGCCTCGACGTTCCCTTCTGCATCGCGGATGCAACGGCGCTTACGGAGGCAGGTTATGTCGGGGAGGACGTCGAAAACATCCTCTTGCGCCTTCTCCAGGCTGCGGAATTCAACGTTCCTCGCGCCGAACGCGGCATCGTCTACATCGACGAGATCGATAAAACTGCACGCAAGACCGGCGACAACCCCAGCATCACCCGCGACGTTTCCGGAGAGGGTGTACAGCAAGCGCTTTTGAAAATCATCGAAGGGGCCGCCGTAAACGTGCCTCCCCAGGGCGGAAGAAAACACCCGCAGCAGGAATTCATCCAGGTTAACACCACGGATGTTCTCTTCATCTGCGGGGGAACGTTCGACGGTCTGGCGCAAATCGTCGCCGAACGCCTGGGCCGGCGCGGCCGTATGGGGTTCACGGGTACAGTGACAGACAAAAGCACGATCAAGTCGCACGAAAGCCAACTACTGCGGTACATTACCCCGGATGATCTCATGCGCTACGGAATGATCCCGGAACTCGTCGGTCGGCTTCCGGTGACGATCAGCATCGATCCGCTCGACATCCACGCGCTGCGTGCGATTCTCACCGAACCGAGGAACGCGCTCGTACGCCAATACCAACGCCTCTTCGAAATGGACAACGTCGAACTCCAATTCGATGAGGAAGCTTTGGAAGCCGCAGCCCAATTGGCCATGGAACACGAGACGGGTGCCCGAGGTCTGCGCTCCACGATCGAGGGCGCGCTGCTCGACGTGATGTATGAAATCCCCTCACGGCCCGAAATACGCAGGGTCAACGTGAATGCCGACGCAATCCACGGCGACAGCAAACCCCAACTGCAGGACGAGAAAGGGAAAGACCTTGCCTATCTCGATGAAACCCTGCCTGACGCCGCCTAGTTCTTCCCAAAGCCAGGAAAAGCGACTTGCTCAGACTATCGACGTTTTCCATCGTGGCATTTGATCCCAACGAAACTGCCTGGGGAATCGCTGTGGCTTCGAAATTCCCCGCCGTAGGCGCCGTCGTACCCTGGGCCAGAGCCAACGCAGGCGCCGTGGCGACGCAGTCCTACGCCAATACGACCTATGGACCTCGCGGGCTGGCCTATATGGAAGAAGGCTTGTCTGCGAGTGAAACCCTCGCACTGCTGCTGGAAGACGACGAGGAACGCGAAATGCGTCAGGTTGGCCTGATCGATACGCACGGCAAAGCGGCCACGTTTACCGGAGATGACTGCCATGACTGGGCCGGTGGACGCACAGGTGAGCATTACGCCGTCCAGGGAAACATCCTTACCGGTCCGGAAACCATCGATGCAATGATTCGGGCGTATCTGGAATTCGAAGGCGATTTCCCCGAACGCCTGCTCAATGCGCTGCTCGCCGGAGATCGCGCCGGCGGCGACCGCCGGGGGCGGCAGAGCGCTGCGCTGTATGTCGTCAAACCCGAGGCCGGCTACGGCGGTATGAACGATCGCTGGATCGATTACCGCGTGGACGACCACATCGACCCGGTCCCACAACTGGCGTCGCTGTTGAAACTACATCGGCTTTATTTCGGAAAGAGTTCGAAAGAAGATGAACTCCAAATCGAGGGCGACGTGGCGAAGACGCTGCAAGAGATCATGCAGCAGCAGGGATACTACAAGGGCGCAATCCATGGAGAACTCGACGTTGAAACTCAAAAAGCTCTACAGAGTTTCATCGGCAACGAAAATTTCGAAGACCGCACTGATTTACAAGCCGGACGAATCGACAAGCCGGTCTTCGATTATCTCGTACAGAAATTCATTCCATAATTTCCTCTAACCCACTCCCGAAGAATCACACAGGCGCTGAAACGTGAATATCGATCTCCGGCAGCGGAAAGCTCCTGTTGATCCCCATGAAATCAGGGAAGCCATTATAATGTTCCGGGAAGCGATTATCCCGGTCGAGTTCGTTGACACTGAAGAATAACGAAAGGATGCATGTGAAGACTCTGGATCAAATCCGCGCCTTGATCATCGACATGGATGGCGTCCTGGTGCGTGGCGCTACTCCCCTGCCCGGACTCTCTGAATTTTTCTCCGTGCTGGACACCCGTCAGCTTGATTTTGTCGTGGCGACGAACAACGCAACTACGACACCAGAATTACTCGCAGACCGTCTCGGGACCGCAGGCGTGCGAATTCCCCCGAGTCACGTGATCACCTCCGCAATGGCGGCAGCAGATTACCTGCGCCATCACGGCAATCTGGATGGAAAAGTCTTCATGGTGGGCGAATCCCCCCTGAGACAAGCGCTCGAAGCCGCCGGCTTCGAGATCTGCACAAAATCAGATGGGGCCAGCGCCGTCGTCGTCGGTCTGGATCACGAGGTATCCTGGCGCAAGCTGTCCGAAGCGGCCTACGCCATCGGGGACGGCGCCATGTTTATCGGCACGAATCCCGACCCGAGCATTCCGACGGAACGCGGGATTGCAATCGGAAACGGCGCCCTGCTTGCTGCGCTTCAAGTCGCGACGGGCATAAAACCCCTTGTCATCGGAAAACCTGAAACCCACCTGTTCGAGCTTGCGCTGCACAAGTTGAACACAGAACCGGACGAGACGCTCGTTCTCGGCGACAGGCTCGATACGGATATACTGGGAGGCAAGAACGCGGGCCTGGCTACGGCGCTGCTGCTCACTGGCGTGACTGACCGGCACGATCTCGAAAACGCCTCGATCCAACCGGACTGGGTTTTCGATGACCTCAAAGCGCTCAGCGTCGAGTTGGCCGCAGTGACTGTATGAGGTCAAAAGCGTCGATCTTCGATCTCTCCCTGGATCAACTCACACTGCAGCTCGAAGAATGGGGGGAACCAGCATACCGCGCCCGACAGATTTGGCATGGCGTATACCAACGCCTGGCCTCGGATCCTGACGGTATGACGGATTTATCCATCGCTTTGAGGGCAAAAATTAAAGCCCGGTTCTCCTTCAAGGATTTGAGTGAAGCAGCGACTCTACGCTCCGAGGACGGAAGCACGGAAAAGACTCTGTTCGCACTGGCTGACGGACTCCGTGTGGAAGCGGTTCTCATGCGTTATAAAAATCGGAACACGGTCTGCATCTCTTCACAAGTTGGCTGTGCCATGGGCTGCACGTTCTGTGCTACCGGGCAAATGGGATACGGTAGAAATCTGAGCAGCGGAGAAATCGTCGAACAGGTCATCCGTTTTGCCGGACGGCTTGCCAAACAGGAGAAACAGATCACCAACGTCGTTGTTATGGGTATGGGAGAGCCCTTCCACAACTACGACGCCGTTCTCGATGCACTCGTTCGTCTCAACCATCCGGCGGGCTTTAATTTCGGTGCCAGGCGGTTTACGGTATCGACCGTGGGATTGGCCCCGGGGATCGAACGCTTCACCCGGGAAGGATGGCAGTTCAATCTGGCCGTATCCTTGCATGCCGCCACAAACTCTCTGCGGGACCAACTACTCCCGGTGAATCGACGCTACCCTTTAGAAACTCTCATCGCTGCTTGCAAAGAATACGTGCACAAATCCGGCCGACGGATCACCTTCGAATGGGCGTTGATACGGGGAGTCAACGACAGCCCCGAGCAGGCGGATGCCCTTATAGAGCTTATCCACGGCCTTAATTGCCACGTTAATCTCATTCCCCTCAACCCCACTCCGGAATTCGTCGGCGATGCAACGACGAAGAAGGTCGCCGATCACTTTCTGGAAAGGCTTACACGACTCGGGATCTCCGCAACGATGCGTCTGCGCCGTGGGATCAACATACAGGCTGGCTGTGGCCAACTTGCGACGGAAAAGAATCCGTCCGCACGAAGATAGTTGACATAAATGTTCATCCTTTTCCCGAGCAGTCCGTGTCTCGTATGCCGATTACCGGGAGTCTCGACGTCCAATGATTCAACTTGTCAAGCGGAGATCGAGAAGGTATGATTGCGTACACATTGTACGGGTTATGTTCTCATACCGACCCGTTTGCGTTTTTTCTCTACCCAAACGCAAATCTACACAGCCACTTCAGCAGGATGAAAAGAGATCCGTTTACACCGCAGAATTCCGTATTTGCATCAACTTTGACGACGTGCTCGAGTGAGCGGAATATATCGAAGCCAATCGGCGAATTTCGGGTTAAATTAATGGAGAAGACCGCCGAGGCGGCGGTCCATAGACGGGTTTAATTCAGTAGCTAAGATGTCTATTGATGTCAGACACGAGCGAGGCGTTTTATACATTTCGTACACAGCGTCTTCTGCACCAAACGACCATTCTCGACCACGCGGATCTTCTGAAGGTTCGGTCGAAAGGTGCGTTTGGTAGCCTTCATCGAGAAGCTGCGGTTGTGTCCGAATGTCGTCGTCTTGCCGCAATTTTCACACTTGGCCATCGGATACCCTTTCTTAAGGAGTTGACAATCCACTCCAGCGGCACAAATCTTACCACATGATAATGGATGTATCAAATGATTGCTGCCACCTCGGAGGCAAAGATAAATGACCGGTGAAACTACGTATTTGGGACGAATCACGATCGCCCCAAAGGCAATCGCCACAATTGCATCGCAAGCTGCGCTACAATCTTACGGCGTGGTCGGCATGGCGTCCAAGAACTTCGTGGACGGCATCGCCAATGTGATCGCACGAGATCCTCGGCACGGTGTCGATGTAAACGCCTACGAAGATCACATGTCGATCGATCTTTACGTGATTGTCGAATACGGGACACGCATCTCCTCCGTTGCTGGAAGCGTCGCCAATGCCGTGCGCTTTCAGGTCGAGCGGGCGATCGGAATGCCGGTTTCTGCAGTTAACGTTCACGTGCAGGACCTGCGCGTCAGCGACACGGACTGATCGACTGAGGACAGGTAGACAATGAGTGATGTGATCCCGCAGATTGACGAATCGGCCCGCCAGCGCCTGATCGATCGCTATAAAACCGTCGACGGCAACATGCTGCGCCGGCTCACGGCCGCCGGACTGGTCTGGCTGCGCACCAATCAACAGCTGGTCAACTCCCTCAACGTATTCCCCGTACCTGACGGAGATACGGGCACCAACATGGTGCTGACCATGCAGTCCGCCATGGACGAGACCTCCAAGGATACCAACCGCTCGATCGGCCAGGTAGCCCACTCGATCGCACACGGTGCGTTGATGGGCGCACGCGGAAATTCCGGCGTTATTCTTTCACAAATCTGGCGCGGATTTTCGCGGGTGCTCGACGACCTGGAAATGATGGATGTCGAGAGTATGACCGCAGCACTCTCCGAAGCGCGAGAAACTGCTTACAAAGGGGTCGTGCGGCCGGTCGAAGGCACCATCCTCACGGTCACGAAAGACATCGCAAATGAGGCGGAGAAAGCCGTGAAGAACGGCACGCACTCCGCGTACGAACTGCTGGAACGCATCGTCGTCGCCGCCGACGAATCGGTTCAGAGAACCCCGGAGCTGCTTCCTGTGCTGAAAGAAGCCGGCGTGGTCGACAGCGGCGGCATGGGCTTGTTCCTCATTCTCGAGGGCATGCTGCGGGCGGTGTATTCCATGCCCCTGGACCAACCCGTAATCGGCGTGCAGCCCCTGAGCGCTCTCAATCTGGACAACGCCACCGAAGCGATCGAACCGGGACAGGATTGGGAAGTGGTGATCGACTTCCATCCGGAGTCCGCACTCAACGTTCAGGATTTCTACAACCACCTCGAAACGCTGGGGACCTCGATCCAGGTCGGTGAAGGCGACGGCATCATGCGCATGCACATTCACGTGCCCGACAAGACGGAATACGAACCGATCGAATACGTGAAGACTCTGGGAACGATCACCAACGTTGCCATCGAGAATTTAATGGCGCAGATGGCGGCGCAATCTTCGAGACAAGCCCTGGAAAGCATTCAGCTCGAGACGATTCAAGCCGGCGACATTGCGACGGTCGCCGTGGCGCCGGGTATTGGCATCGCCCGTGTTTTCGCCAGCCTCGGAGTCTCTTCAATCGTCGAAGGCGGCCAAACCATGAATCCCAGCACCCAAGAAATTCTGAGTGCCTTCGAAAACCTCCCCACCGACAAAGTCATCATCCTTCCCAACAACAAGAACGTCGTCCTGGCCGCCAAGCAAGTAATCGATCTGACCGTCAAGCAGGTTGCCGTCATTCCCAGCGTTTCCGTGCCCCAGGGGATTTCCGCATTGTTCGCCTTCAACAAGGAGGGTGATTTCGACCAGACCGTCAAGGCGATGACGGCCGCACTCGAGGACGTCGAATGTGTAGAGATCACAACGGCGACACGTTCCGTCGAGATCGACGGCGTCCAGGTTCAAGAAAACCAGATCATCGCGCTCCTCAACGGCCGCCTCGCCGTATCGGGCGATGACATCGAGCAGGTTGCCAAGGATGTGCTCGCCCTTGCCAAAGCAGAAGAGAAGGAATTGATAACCTTCTTCTACGGTGCGGATCTCAATGCCGTACTGGCAAACGAGATCGCCGACAATTTGCGTAAGATCTATACGGATCAAGAGATCGAAGTCGTTGAGGGTTGTCAACCCCACTATCAAATCATCATGTCCATCGAATAAACATGGCCCGAATCAGCATCGTAACCGATAGTTCTGCACGTTTTCCCGCCCAAAGTATCGTCTCTCAATACCCGGTATCTTTCGCTCCGATGCAGATTCAATGTGGGGGCAAGACAATCGAGGACCGGGCTGATGTAGATATGCGTGATTATCACTCGGTCATCGAAGAATGCCAGAGTGTCCCGAAGATCGAACCGTTTTCGGTCGACCAGATTGCTTCGATCTATGCCCGTCTGCAATCCGAGAGCGATCAAATTCTATCCATTCATACCTCTGCGGGCCTCTGTAATGCCGTAGCCAACGCGGAAGCCGCCAGCCAGCGCTTCCTGGGGAAAACAAAAATCCAGGTCATCGATTCTCAATCCGTGTCCTATGGATTGGGTCTGCTCATCCAGGCGGTGGTCAAGGCTGCCAGCCATGGAGCCGATTTCGAATCCCTCATCCGGCTCACGAGAAACATCATCCCCCGACTTTACATGGTCTTTTTCATGCACGATCTTCTCTACCTGGAAGAAAATCAATACATCAGCCGATCCCAGGCGATATTGGGCAACATGCTGGGGATCATCCCATTTCTCACGCTCGAGGAAGGGAAAATGATCCCGATGGAGAAAGTCCGCTCGCGCACACGCGCGATAGAAAAACTGATCGAGTTCGTACTCGAATTCTCAACCATCGAACATCTGGCGATTCTTCAGGAATGTTCCCAAGCGACGCAAGAAAGCCTCTCGATCATCGAACGACTGCGGCCTGTATATCCTGACGTTTCCATCTCAACGACTTCCTACGGCGCTTGCCTCACGGCGTACCTCGGACTGGACAGTCTCGGCATCGTTGTCCTAGAGGCCGCAGATTGACTTACATGAGCGCCCGCGGCCAAAGAACCGCCGTCGTAACCGACAGCACTTCCGATATCCCGGAGCAGACAGCGAGGGCTTTGGACATCGACGTTGTTCCCGCGCTGCTCACTGTCGAGGGGAAAACCTATCGGGATGGCATCGATCTCACCCGGGACGAATTTTATCGACGCTTACCCCAATTCAAGACGCCTCCCACAACCGCCGCCCCGTCCCCTCTTGCCTATGAAGAGGTTTATGAGAGACGACTTTCTTCCGGGTACGACCAAATACTCTCGATTCACCTTTCGGCGAAATTGAGTGGGATGATCAACGTCGTCAATCGGGCTGCGCAGAACTTCGATGGTCGTGTCCACATCTACGATAGTCAGCAGGTCTCCCTGGGATTGGGATTTCAAGTGATAGAGGCAGCCCAGGCGGTTTCCGAATGTATGCCGATGCCCACCTTACTCCAAAAGATGGACGAAACACGAAGCAAGATTCATCTGATCGCCATGCTGGACACACAAGATTATCTGCTGCGAAGCGGTCGCGTGAGATGGGCGACTGCGAATTTGGGGAAGATGCTCCGCATTCGTTTACTTGTCGGAGTCGAGAAAGGTGAGGTCGTGCGTAAAGCGCTCGTCCGCACGCGAAACCGGGCCATCGAGGAATTATCGGCGCTGGCAAGATCGTGGAAAGCTCTCCAACGCCTGGCCATCCTGCATACTGCTGCTGAAAAAGAAGCCGAAGCGCTGGCCGAAGCGCTGGTGGAAATATCCACTACGCCGCCCATGATCGTCGATGCAACGACACTATTGGGCGTCTACGTTGGCCCCGCTGCCCTGGGCATCGCCGGACTTTGTATCTAGTCTCTGGCAAATTTCCAGCATCGCCTTTATTATTAATCCAATGAACCCAGCATTAGAAAAAGTCGCCAAGTATTTAAATCTTGAAATGGATCGCAATTTCGATAATCGTGCCGTCGTCGGCGGTCTTCAGCGCATGCTCGCGCCATGGGAGGCCGAAGCGCGCTCGACGGGAGTGCCGGATAACGTGATCGAAGCCGTGGTCGCCAGACTCCGGGATTACCCCACGTTATCGGTCGCCTCGCGCAAGGAGGCGCTCGAGGGACTCGTGCGCCGCTTGCAGTCCGAGTTCCCCGATCTGCCGCTTCCCGATTTATCGCCCTCCGGAACGAACGAAGTCGTAGAATCGGTGGCCGAAGTCCAGCAGGAATCACACGCCGAACAACCCTCCGCAGCGACATCCGCGTATGCGAGTCCGGTTGAACCGGAAGAGCAGAGTCCAAAGCCTTCGGCAGATTCGGCAGAGACGAAAACAGTCGAAGCCGAAGCAAAGCCCAAAGACGATCGCAAGGCCGGACCACAAGGGCCTCCGGCCGCGCTCAACGCTCCATTGACCAGCATCGCCGGCATCGGACCAAAATCCGCAAAAACGCTGAATAAACTGAACTTGTCCACCCTGGGCGATTTGCTCTGGCATCTGCCCCGCCGTTACGATGATTACTCCAAACTGAAAACCATCAACCAGCTCTTTTATGGAGATGAAGTAACCGTAATCGGCACGGTCGAAGACGTGAACACCCGGACCGTACGCAGCGGAAAGTTGAAACTGGTCGAAGCCGTAATCAGCGACGGCACCGGCTCGCTGCGAGTGACCTGGTTCAATCAGCCCTGGATTGCCGACCGCCTGAAGCCGGACCGGCCGATCGTGTTGTCCGGCAAGATCGATCAATATCTTGGCCACCTGACCATGAACAGCCCGGAATGGGAACTGCTGGAGCGAAAACAGCTCCACACCAACCGCATCGTACCGATATACCCGCTGACGGCAGGCGTCTCCAGCAAATGGCTGCGCCGGGTAATACATTCCGTCGTCACCCGACTGGCGCCAAGGATCCCCGATCCGCTTCCCGCATCGATACGCGATTCGGCCAACCTGATCCCGTTGGATCAAGCGTTGCAGCAAATTCACTTCCCGGATGATTGGGATCATCTACACCAGGCGCAGCACCGTCTCGCTTTCGATGAGATGTTCATGCTCCAGCTCGGTGTCCTGCGTCAAAAGCAGGCCTGGGAACGCCTCAGCTGTCCTTCCCTGCATGTGGAAACGGAATGGATCGAGCGCTTCCAATCCTCGCTGCCGTACGAGCTGACGGAATCACAAAAGCGCGCGCTGAAGGAAATCCGATCCGATCTCGAAGCGACCCACCCCATGAATCGATTGCTTCAAGGTGACGTGGGATCAGGAAAGACGATCGTGGCTGCGGCAGCGGTGGGAATCGCAGCCGCGTGCGATACGCAGTCTGCAATCCTGGCACCGACAAGCATCCTTGCAGAGCAACATTACCAAACCCTGCGTGAAATCCTGCCTTCCGCTGCCGGGATTCCCGAAGATCGAATCGCGATACTCCTTGGCAGCACTTCGGAAGCCGATAAAGAAGAAATACGCAAGAACCTCGAAAGCGGCGCCATCCAGGTCATCGTTGGTACCCACGCATTGTTGGAAGGACCGATTAAATTTGCGAACCTGGGCCTCGCCGTGATCGACGAGCAGCACCGCTTCGGCGTCGAACAGCGGGCCATCCTACGTGACAAAGGCGACAACCCGAATCTGCTGGTGATGACCGCAACACCCATCCCGAGATCGCTCGCCCTGACCGTTTACGGCGATCTCGATCTGACGGTAATCGACGAGATGCCCAAAGGTCGTATGCCGGTCGAGACGAAGGTTTTCCGGCCGCAAGAACGAACACGTGCGCATCATTTCATCAGCAAACAGGTGGAGCAAGGGCATCAAGCGTTCATCATCTATCCTCTTGTGGACGATTCGGAGAAAATCGAAGCGAAAGCCGCCGTTAAGGAGTACGAGAGTTTGAGCAACGAGGTCTTCCCACAATTCCGGGTCGGCCTGCTGCACGGCCGCATGCGGCCGGACGAAAAAGACGAAATCATGTCCCAATTTCGGGATGGAAAAATCGACATTCTCGTCTCTACTTCCGTGGTCGAGGTTGGAATCGACATCCCCAACGCTACGGTCATGCTGGTCGAGGGCGCCAATCGATTCGGCCTGGCGCAGCTGCATCAGTTCCGCGGGCGCGTCGGTCGAGGGGACCAACCTTCCTACTGCCTACTCATTCCGGACAGCGATGACGCCGCAGATAACGAGAGACTGGCGGCCATGGAATCCACGACGGATGGTTTCAAACTCGCAGAATACGATCTCGACCAACGCGGTCCGGGTGAATTCCTGGGAACCCGCCAATCCGGTTTCACAGATTTACACACCGCGCAGATCACGGACGTCAAGTTGATCGAAAAGGCTCGCAGAGAGGCGCAGGCCGTTTTCACCGCCGATCCAACGTTATCACAGCCCGAGCATTCTCGGATCGCCGCTGAGATGAAGCGTTTTTGGGGGCTTGAGAAGGGAGAAATGAGTTAATGGTTCGAGCCGTCTTTCCTGGCACGTTTGATCCGATTCATTACGGACACATCGACATCGCCCGACGTGCAAGCCGCTTGTTCGACGAGATGATCATCGCCGTGTACGACAAACCCAACAAAGTGTTGTTGTTTACACCCGAACAACGCCTGGCGCTCGTTCGAAAGGAATTCGAGAACGATAAACGCATCAGCGCGACGATTTTCAGTGGCTTGACGGTAAATTTCTGCAAGGAAGTCGGCGCACAAGTCATCGTTCGAGGCTTGCGGGTCTTTTCGGACTTCGAACACGAATTTCGCATGGCGTTGGCAAACCATCGTCTCGAGCCCGAAATCGACGTCGTCGCACTGATCACCAGCGAGGAACACAGCTTTCTCACGGGAAGCACCGTGAAGGAAATCGCTTCCTTCGGAGGCGACATCAGCAGTCTCGTTCCGGATCACGTCGCCAAAGCACTCGACCTGCGCTTCAAAGAGCTCGGTGATGACGGTCCGAACAGGGTTCCGGATACTTCTCTACTCGATTGAAGCCGGTTGACCGGAACGCAACTTCGGTGTACGCTTCGGCCTGAACCTTGCAACTTCAAGCATGCGGTCCTTATCATCCCGCAATCCGGACCGGAGGAATGTATGGACATCCTACACCTGGTGGATCGATTAGAGGAATTGTTCAACGAGAGCAGACCGATTCCGCTGACCCACAACGTCGTGGTTGACGAAGATCGTATGCTGGAAATCATCGATCAAATGCGTATTTCCATTCCGGATGAAGTCAAAAAAGCGCAGCAAGTGCTGGCACAGCGCGACCGCGTGCTCGCTCAAGCTCAGGAAGAAGCCAATCGAACCATCGCCATGGCAAAGAAGAACGCCGACGATGTCGTCTCCCGAGACGCCATTGTGGAAGCCTCTCAAGCTAGAGCAGAACAGATACTCGCTCAGGCCAGGGCGGATGCAGAGTTGATCCGCCGTGAGGCGGATGATTACATCGTTGAATCTTTGGGGGCAATCGAGGCGGAATTACTGCGCCTCGTAAATCAGACCCGGAACGGCATCGCCAAGCTGACTGCGGATCGTCTCAACGTTTCCGAACAGGCGCCGGAAATTCTGGACGGCGATTAGCCCAATCTTCACATCATCCAGGAAACAAGCGACCATCCTGGTCGCAGGGCTTAATCCGTGCCCTGCGCCACACTCTGCTTGCCGACTTTCATCCGCGCTTCCGCCTTCGCCGCTACGGCTTCGAGGAACGCTTTGAAGAGAGGATGAGGCCGATTGGGCCGCGACAGAAATTCCGGATGGAATTGACACCCGAGCATGAAAGGATGGTCTTTCAGCTCTGCAATTTCGACCAGACGATCGTCCGGTGAAAGGCCGGAGAAGACCATCCCATGTTCACCGAAGATTTCCCGGTAAGTATTGTTGAACTCGAATCGATGGCGGTGACGCTCCTCCACCCGGTTGCAGTTGTAGGCATGTTTGGCGATGGTGCCCCGTTTTAACACACAGGGATACAATCCCAATCTCATCGTGCCGCCCATGTCTCCGATGCCGCGCTGTTCGGGAAGCAAGTCGATTACCGGATGCGGCGTGTTGATGTTGAACTCCGTCGAGTTCACGTCTTCCGAACCCAACACGTACCGGCCGAATTCGATCACCATAACCTGCATGCCGAGGCAAAGTCCCAAATACGGTATCTTGTTTTCCCGGGCGTAGTGAGCCGCCGCGATTTTCCCCTCGATCCCCCGCGATCCGAATCCCCCGGGCACGATCACGCCGTCCGCCATCTCCAATTCGGCGAATCCTTTACCTTTCTCCAGCTCCGCAGAATGCAGCCATATGATCTCGGCTTTTACGCCCGCCGATAACGCCGCGTGACGTACGGCCTCGCGCACACTCATGTACGCATCCTGCAGCTCGACGTACTTGCCCACCAACGCAATACGTACTATGGGTCTATCTTTGCGTTCGGCGGCAATCATGCGCTCCCATTCGGCCCACTCCGGTTTTTTCCTGGCCTTCAAACCCAGGCGGGTGAGTACGTGTTCTCCCAATCCTTCTCGTTCCAGGAGCAAGGGCACCTCATACAGGATGGAAGTCGTCGTGAGTGGAATCACGGCGCGCGCATCGACGTCGCAAAACAAGGCGATCTTTTCGCGCAAATCCTCGCCGACAACATAGTCTGAACGGGCGACGATCACGTCCGGCTGGATGCCGATCGAGCGCAATTCCCGCACCGAATGCTGGGTCGGTTTCGTTTTCAACTCGCCGGTTGCGCCGATGCGCGGCAGCCAGGTTGTGTGCAGGAAAATCGTCCGATCCCGGCCGATATCCGAGCGCATCTGACGCAGCGCTTCTAAAAAGGGGAGCGACTCGATATCACCGACGGTGCCGCCGACCTCGACGATCACGATGTCTGCGTTGGTCGTCCGAAAGACGAGCCCGATACGGCGTTTGATCTCGTTGGTTATGTGGGGTATGACCTGAATCGTACCGCCGAGAAAATCACCGCGTCGTTCCTGTGCGATGACTTCGGAATAAATCTGACCCGTCGTTACGTTGCATACTCGATTCAGGCTCGTGTCGATAAAGCGCTCGTAATGCCCCAGGTCGAGATCGGTCTCCGCACCGTCATCGAGCACGTATACCTCGCCGTGCTGGTAGGGGCTCATGGTTCCCGGATCTACGTTGATGTAGGGATCGAGTTTCTGTATCGATACCTCGAAGCCTCGCTCCTTGAGCAATTTACCGAGCGCAGCCGCTGTGACGCCTTTCCCCACAGAGCTGACAACACCGCCTGTGATGAAGATATATCTGGTCATTGTCGCCTCCGACTGAAGGTATCGTCCTCGAATGGATTCCGCCTTAAAAGGTCGGTGGGGAGACCGATTTTCGGTGATCTCCCCACCGTCGTTGAAATTTCTCTCGCCGTGTGTGTTTTATACATCTTCATGTGCGGACAAGGTCTCCCAGGTCGCTGACTGCTTTGTGCATCTCCAGAAAGAGTAAGCCGAGTTTGGCTTGCTGGCGAGCCAAAACAGAGAGCAGCGCCTCATTTCCCATCGACATCAGTAGGATATACCCGTCGTCTCCCTGGACGTAGACTTCATCCAACATGCCTCGTTCCAATTCACTCGAAATGCGCTTACCAATATTCAACATGCTGGCCGACATCGCAGACACACGCTCCTCCTCCACCCCGAGAGGGAAGGAAGATGCGATCGTCAACCCATCGACACCCACGATTGCCGCAGCTTCGACATCCGGTGTGTTCACATGGAGTTGCGTGAAGCACGCAATTCGAATTGTCCGGTCCTTTGAACGAACGCGCGACCTGTCCGTTCTTTAAAATCTATAAGTTCTTAACACGTTTGGTAGGGGATTCGTTACTCGATCAAACCCGGAATCAAACGAACGACGATTCTCTCATTTTCGAGATCCACATCCTGAATCACCGATTCGATCGCGGGGAGCAAGATTTCCTTTCCAGTGGAATCCCGCACGAGGTACACGTCGTTCGCCCCGGTTTCCATGATCTCCTCGATCGTGCCGAGCTCTTCACCCGCCGTTGTAATGACGTGCAGCCCCACAATTTGCCAATGAAAGAATTCCCCCTCCGGAAGAGGCGCCAACGGATCTTTCTTGGCCCCGAGATAGATATTCACGGAAGGTTCAAGCTTGTAGATGAGTTCAGAATTGGAAGAGACTTTCAATCCGCCTCGTACACCGTGAGGACGAACGACGCGCCCGACAGCCAGATATTCCGGTGGTTGTCGGGCGCTTTTGTTTGTAGATGGATGGTCGGAGTCCATGAAGCCTAGAGGATATCCAGGGAAACGCGATTTCCACGGCGCGACGCCGCGACTCGCAAGAGGGTGCGCATGGCATTCGCCACCCGGCCTTTGCGGCCGATCACTCGGCCCATGTCCTCATCTGCAACGCTCAACGTGATCCGAACGTTTCGGCGCTGCGTGTACTCCATGACCTTCACTTGCGTAGGATCGTCCACCAAGGACTTCGCAATGAACTCAATCAAGGCTTTCATACCAGGTTATCTTTCTCCCCACGCTGCTGCCGGAACCCGCAGTGAATGGGCTACTCAGTCCAATGAGAAGCTACTGAACGGACATTGGATGCGCCATGACATGAGCTTCAAATCGGGCGCATTCCAACCGTTTGTAGATTATTCTTCCGACGCTTCTTCCGTTTCGTCTGCTTCTTCTTGAACTTCTTCCGCTTTCACCTCTTCGGTTTCAGCTTCAGCCTTTTCTTCCGCTGCTTCTTCGGCGGTTTTTGCCTCAATCGCCGCCTCGTCTTCTATCGCTTCCTCGGCGGATTCTTCCTTTACTGCTTCTTCAGAAGCTTCCTTTCCCTTCGTTTTCCGTTTCTTGGCGGCACGTTTTTCAGTGAGATCATCCCTTCTCGTACGCGGATCGACTTGTGGGATGGCCGCTTCGGCTTCCTTGAGTAGTTTTTCAAGCTTTTCACCACCCTTGAACCGCTCCCAACGCTCCCAAGTTCCGATGGAACGAAGCGCATCTACGACAGAGTCAGATGGCTGTGCACCATTCTGAAGCCAGTGGAATAAACGAGCTTCATCGATCTGGATCGTCGAAGGTTCAGTCCGTGGATTGTAATGCCCAAGAATCTCGAGGAATTTGCCATCGCGCGGACTTTCCTTGTCTGCCGCGATGATTCTGAAGCTTGGCTGGTTCCGTGAACCTACCCGGCGTAATCGAATTCGAACCATTGTATTCTTTACTCTCCTATTTTTATTGATCGCCGTCGATTTGCGCAGTGAGGGGAGAGGTATGCCAGGAAGGTTAGCACGTATCACCTCGTTGCGAATAGCATGCGGCGGCGTTGTTACATTAAATTCGAAAGTCCTCTAAAAGCGTCACTGCCGGTACTTTTCAACAACCTTTGCATCTGACGGTACTGGCGCAGGAGCTGATTCACTTCTTGAACCGTCGTTCCCGATCCAGCGGCAACACGTCTCTTTCGACTTGCGTTCAATTTCTGCGGATGCTGCCGTTCGTACACTGTCATAGATTGTATCATTGCTTTCGTTCGATTCAGCTGTTTCTCGGCAGCAATTTGATCGATCTGTGCGCCGCCGGTCAATCCACCCGGGAGCATCGACAATACCTTGCCGAAAGGGCCGATGCGTTGGATCATGGCGATCTGCTCCAGGAAATCCTCCAACGTAAACTCACCGCTGCGCAGGCGATCTACCTGTTTGCTTGCCAGCTGCGGGTCCAATCCCGCTTGCGCTTTCTCGACGAGTCCGCTGATGTCTCCCATTCCCAGGATTCTCGAAGCCAGTCGCTCCGGATCGAAAATCTCAATTGCATCTCTTGCTTCACCGACGCCGATGAATTTTATCGGTACGCCGGTGACGGCACGCATGGAAATCGCCGCGCCGCCGCGCGCGTCGCCATCCATTTTCGTCAAGATAATCCCCGTGATATCCAGGGCTTCACGAAAGCCTTGGGCGATGTTCACCGCTTCCTGACCCGTCATGGCGTCCGCCACGAGCAGGATCTCGACTGGCGCAAGCCGATCACGGATCGATTCGAGTTCGTCCATCATGTTCTCGTCGATTTGCGAACGTCCTGCGGTATCCAGTATAACGACGCTCGCTCCTGCGTTCGAAGCGGATCGGAATCCGGATTCGCTCATCGCCAACGGTGAAAGACCTGGTTCGTAGGACACGGGGACCTTGATTTCCTCGCCAAGGATGACCAACTGTTCGGCAGCCGCCGGCCGGTATGGATCGACGGCAACCAGCCAAACCCGCTCTCCGCCCGTCTTCAACAGCCGCGCCAGTTTCGCCGCGGTGGTCGTTTTACCTGCGCCCTGGAGGCCCACCAACATGACGATTCGTGGCTTATCTCCCGTGAGATCAAGCGCGACGGGTTGCCCCAGAGTCTTGACCAATACTTCCTGGACGATCACGATGACCTGTTGGGCAGGATTTAACGCCCGGGCAACTTCCGCACTCAAGGCACGCTCGCGTACGATCTCGAGCAGTTCTTTTACGACTTTGTAATGTACGTCCGCCTCGAGCAGCGCCAGGCGGATTTCTTTAAGCGCCGCATCTACGTCCTCGGGACGCAAGCGACCTCTCCTGGCGAGCAGTCGAAATGTGCTTTGCATACGCTGGGTTAGAGATTCAAACATTTTTCAGACTTCATCCGTACACACAAGCCGCCGGATCGGGCTGTCTTTCGACAGCAACCGGCCGGCGGGCAGAATTCCGCTCGATGCCAACAAACAAAAACATTGTAGTCTCGAAGATAGGCATGGTCAAGGGGGGCTGGACGATGGATCATGCCAAGCGAGCAACGACAACCCGATCGCCTGTGCTCGTACCAGCGGGGCATCTTCCAATATCACCAATACCAGTTGAGCGAAGCCCAGATCATCGACGTTCGAACACACAAACCAGCTCAAGCTCTCCTCAGCCGTTCCTGCGATCGCTTGAGCCGTGTATCGAAAGATAGAACCCGAATCATCCGTAAGCGCCGTGCGTATTCTTTCACTTATTTCGGGAGCAATCGCTTCATCCCGTCCAGCGAGAGAATCGACTTCCTGCCAGCGGCCGTTCATATCTTTCGTCGCGGCTACGACACGCAACGCCGGGAGATCGCCGTCTGCAAGCAAGGCCGCAAATGCCCGTGCGACCTGCAGCGGCGTGACGGTTGTGTCGCCCTGCCCAACGGCCGCCATTTGCCAATCGCTTTCGCTTGGGCCGACCACGGCGGGCGGCACAGGAACGGTCTCGAGGCGGATCGAAGGCGGTTGAGTAAAACCGAAAGCCTGCAGCATACCGACGAGGTTTTTCGCTTCGAAATCTGCCCCCAATTCGGTGAATGCGCCGGGGCATCCAGCGCGCAGCGCCTGTGCATAATCAACTTCCTCATTATTGGACAAGTCCATCAAACAACGCAGCTCCGTCCCGTCCACAGAAACGGCGGAAGCTGCATTCGATGCTCGATCTTCCAGCCGCACCAACCCAGCCGTTTCTGACCAGGCCATGACGAACGGGGCAAACGTCATTCCGGGTTGATAGCTAGCCTGTGTGGCGCGATTCAGCAAGGGCGCCCCTTCCTGGTCGATCAAGGATTGCCAGTCCGCATCCACACGATTGGGATCGTATGACGGTGACGAGACCATGGCCAGGATGTCTCCGGTCGAAGGATCGAGGATCACGATCGCCCCCGTCTCACCTTGCAGCGCTTCCCAGGCTTCACGCTGCAAAGCGCTATCGACCGTCAGACGCACATCCAATCCCGGAGGCGGATATCCCGTAAGCAGCCGGTCCCACCAGCCGACGGACAGCGGATAACCCTCTTCCCCGCGGAGCACTTTGTCCATCGTTCGTTCGACGCCGGTTTGACCGTAGGCCAGTGAACTGAACCCCGTTACGGTCGCAGCCCAGGGCGCCGGATAAACGCGTTCGTACGACCCTTGTTCACCGGTCGACATTGCCAACACCTCACCCGTTCGGTCGACGATTTTCCCGCGCAGGTTATAAAGTTCGGATACCGTCCTGCGGGGATTGTCCGTACGCGCCGTTAGAAGCGGTGCACGATAAATCGTCCACCACCCAAGCAGAACGGCCAAACCCACCCAGGCGGCGGTGATCCAGCCATGAATCGTAAGCAGCGGCCGGGAGAAATTGCCGGCTCCTCCTGAACTATCCGAAAGCAAGAGAAGAAAGGAAAGCGCAATCAGATTGGTCATCAATGATGAGCCACCGTAGGATACGAAGGGCAGCGTCACGCCGACGAGAGGCAGCATGCGGATATTGCCTCCGACAATCAAGATCGTCTGAAAGGCAAAGCCGATCGACAGACCACCGGCAAGAATCACACCGAAAGGTTCTCTGGACCTGGCCGCCACCCGAAATCCTCGAGCCACGAGAATTGCGAACAACGCAATCAGACCGAACCCGCCGAGTAAACCCCACTCCTCCACGATGGCCGTAAAGACGAAATCGGAATGAACGACAGGGACGAAAGCCGGAGAACCGATCCCAGGGCCTCGTCCGAGTACACCGCCGGATGCGACGGCAATGAGTGCCTGTACCAACTGATAAGAACCGCCGCTCGGATCGCTCCATGGATCGATCCAGGCTTGAATACGATTCTGTACAGATGCAGAAAAGCCAAATCCAATCAATCCTCCGGCCAATATGATCAGGGCTGCAGCGACGAGGATGCGTCGTCTGCCCGTTACCAGGTACAGCAGGGCAGCGAGAATGACCAGATAGAGCGTCCCTGCACCTATGTCCCCCTGCAAGACGAGCAGCGCGACCGACAATCCCCACACGATGATCAACGGGGCATATGCAATCGGCCAGAATTTCGAACGTTCCCCCCAGCGGAACGCCATTCGATCCGCCAGATACGAGGCGAAAAACGAGATCAACAGCAGCCGCAGTGGCTCGGAAGGTTGAAGATAGATGCCGCAGCATCCCAACCAGAGGCGCGGTTCGACGCTGGACGGATTGGTGCCCAACAGGAGCGTCAGGGCAGTCAGGGCAACGCCCACGATCAGCCACAAGTAACGATATCGCCGCAGCCAACTCAGGTCCGCAGGCAAACGGAACACGATCAGCATCGCCCCCACACCCAAAACAAACCAACCCATCTGCCGCATCCCGAAACCTGGAGCGAGCCGCCAGATGGTCAATACACCCCAACCGCTGAGCAGCAGCCCGACGGGCAGGATGAAGGGATCGCGAAGAGGCCGCAGCCGCTGCAGCGTACGGCGTAAAGCAACCGCCGCGATCAGCCACACCGGTAAGACGGAAAAGTGCTGCCAGCGCGAACCAAGCGCTTCCGCTGTACGCGTTTTTACCGCGGGCGCCAGGTATAGAGCCAACGATGTCAGGCAGAGGAAAGCGAAAGCGAGACCCAAAAGCAGGGCCTCGCGGCGATCGTTTTCCTCGACCTGATCACGGAAGATAGCGCTCGACAAGAATGCCCAGCCTCCTCGCTGCTTCGGGATCGAGATGTTCTGGATCAGTGAGAATGGTGTCCTTCAACGCGTCCGCACAATCACATGCACGTGAACCATCCAATTCATCAATGAGAATGTTGATCGCGGCCTGTGCAAGCTCTGTATTCTCACGCAGCGTACGTACGATTCGCTCAACACTCACCGGCTCCTCGGAGGTATGCCATACGTCGTAATCCGTAACGTGCGCCATCACGGCATAGCACATCTCAGCTTCCCGCGCTAAAAATGCTTCCGGACACGTCGTCATGCCGATAATGGACATCCCCCAGCCACGATATGTATTCGATTCCGCCTTCGTCGAAAACCGCGGTCCCGGGATCGTAATGTAGGTTCCACCGCGATGTACATGGCCACCGGCCTCCTCGACACTCGCAGCCAGCGTCGCTGATAAATCCGCACAAAAAGGCTCAGCAGCGCTGATATGGGCCACAATGCCGCGGTCAAAAAAGGAACGATGACGTCCCTCGGTCCGGTCGAATAACTGGTCGGGCACTACGATTTCGCCGGGCGCGTAATCTTCACGCAAGGAGCCGCATGCACTTACGGCAAGGATGCGACCCACACCCATCATTTTCATCGCATAGATGTTCGCACGATAATTCACCGCTGTCGGTGTATACACGTGCCCGATTCCGTGCCGTGCCAGAAATACAATCCGCTTGCCAGCCCGCTCTCCGACGAACAACCGGGAAGACGGCCTTCCAAAAGGCGTATCAAGCTCACGATACTCCCCATTTTCGAGGCCATCCATGGCATACAAACCGGATCCGCCGATCACTCCGAGTACTGGCGCAGCAGGCATGCTTCCTCCCATGAGATATCAAAGCGATATATTAACATACCTGGAATGAAGTGTCATTGAGCGCTTAAGAGAGTCGAGACATGGAAATAAGTGTCTGTGGAACCACCCCCGATTCCGTAGTGTTTCCAGGAAGCAGCTGTCTGGCGGTGGTGCACTCAGTCTTGCACAGGCTCCGATTCAGACGGGTTCTTTTCAAATCGTGCAGTGACTTTTCCAAGCTGGATTCGATCGCCATCCGCCAACGCGAGCGGTTCGTTTACGGGGATGTCATTGACCTTCGTGCCATTTCTTGAGCCCAAATCCTCCAGCAGCCATTGGCCTTTGTAGAACGCCAGTCTTGCATGCCGCGTAGAAACGGTTTCATCGACGATCGGGATCGTGTTCTCCGCAGCGCGTCCGATGATATTCTCTTCCTGCAATTTGAATTTGCTGCATTCATCCCCCATTCCTTCGAGGTCGAGATATGCAAGTGGGATGCGCAGCGCATACGTACTGGCAGCCCGCAGATCGCGCCAGAGTACGAGAATCACCCCTGCGATGAACAAGTACAGAATCAACGCTGCGAGAAATCGCAGCACCAGGAACAGGACATCGAGACTCACCGTTCCGACATATCCTTTTTGAGAGTCGTTCTGGTTGGTTGATCCCCGGCCGGCAGAGGAGGAAATCGAGGATGGTACGACGGAGTCTCATCTGGTGGTCCGTTGGGGTCTTCGCCATATACAAGAAGCGTACTGGCAATGGTGATCACGTCCCCCGGCTGCAGCACATGCTGCTTCGCCTTACGATCGTTCACACGCGTCCCGGACGTCGATCCCAGGTCGAAGAGAACGAAACGAGAATCTCGTAAACGCAGTTGGGCATGAGTTCGAGATACGTGCGGATCATCCAAAATGAGTTGATTGTCGAGACGTCGTCCGATGTTTATGACCGGGCGATCCAATGGGAAGTGGCGGGAACCACTGACGATAAGGTAGGCACCGATCGGCATCTCCCCTTGTTCTTGGCTGAGATCTTGAGACATTCCTTGTGTGGCTTCGATCAACGTTTCGCTGTGCCAGGCGACGACGCGCACTTCGTGCTCGGCCAGGGTTGGATCCGCCGCAATGGTAATATGCGGCTCGCAGGAAAGAAAATAGCCGCTCTCGCGCACAATCGACAGCAAACCCGCTGCAAGCTCATCCCGTAAATCGGGAATTTTCTCCAGCAGCATCTCCACGGCAGCCTGATTGAACGTCAAGGCATATCGATCCGGTGCGAGTAATTTTTCCCCCTCTCCATTCCGCACACCATCACTCATCGCCCGCGCCAATTGCCCCGCCAGCATCGCAGGTTGAACTTGTGCGCCGAGCAATCGACTCAACGCACCCTCGACGAGACCTTCTATTCGCTCCTCTAGCCTGCTAAAATGCTCTTTCATACGCTCATTCTTCAGTTGGGTGTGAATCTGGATTTCACTCGTCCGGCTTACCCGTCGGTGTGGTATCGCCTTCGAGTTCCGATTTCTTAATATAGAGTGGGGTTTCCGCATCACGTTCATCAACTGGTTTCGCGGGAGGGCTGTACGGTGGAGTGACCGCGGGTGGAACTTCCGCCCCTTCTGCATAGACCAACTCGACATCGGCCAAAGTAATCACGTCTCCGGCGAACAAAGTCTGTTTTTCGACCTTGCGTCCATTAACCTTGACGCCCGCCATCGAATCGAGATCGACGATCTGATATCGACATTCATGAGCTTCTATCTGCGCATGTTTTCGTGAAACATGGTGGCCGTCCAGCACGAGATCGTTATCGACGCGGCGGCCAATCGTGATTACCGGCTTGCTGAGTGGAAAATGCCTGCGGCCTTCAACAACGAGGAAAGCATTTCTTCTGGGTAGCTCAGACCTTACTACGGACAGATTTCTCGGATCGGGCGTGATCTCCATCGGATCGGCACTGTGCCATGCGATCACCCGTATCTCGCCCTTCTTCAGCGTTGGGTCTGTCGCCAGCGTGATGTGCGGCTCTCTGGTAAACGAGAAGTTGCATTCGTTCAACGCCTTCTCAAGGTTCGCGGCCAAATCATCTTGGATTTCAGGCTTGACGGATTGTAACTCACCCGTTTCGTGAGGATGAATGGTCAATGTAAACTGATCGGGAGCAAAGCGCTGCGAATCCCGATCGACTTTGACCGTAGCCAGCACTTCTGTTGCGATCTGATGAGAAAGCGTCGAAACCGAAAAATCGCGCCATGGCAAAAGCTTTACGCTGTTGTGTATCGCCAGTTGGATTGTCTTTGCAAGTGTTTGAAGTTGGTCATCCATATTCAAATTATAAGCCACTGCTCAAAATCAATAAACCCTCAGGACCTCAATCTTCCGTACTCTCATTCAACCATAAGCCCATCTGATCATGCCATATAATACTATATAGATGGAGTAAAAGTGAGGAAATGAACGAATCAAGCCGCATCGATCGGGGAAGTACTGCCGTCGAAGAGATTGAACATACCGCCGACTGGGCCATCCGGGTCCGAGGTAAAAACCTCGAGGCGTTATTTCAAAACGCCGCTCAGGGAATGCTGCAATTAATGCAGGCGTCATCACGTTCCGGAACACCCCGGTCAAAGACCATCGAGCTTCGCGCGCTCGACAACGAAACCCTGATGGTAACCTGGCTGGAAGAATTACTTTTCAACATGGAAACCCACGAGGTCAACTATACGGATATCGATGTTCAGAAAGTGGAAGACTGCCGCCTGCGGGCGATCGTGCGAGAAACGCCGCTTGCGGCGTTGAAGAAAGAGATCAAGGCGGTGACGTTTCACGACTTGAAAATCGAATCGACAGACGAAGGCTTTATCACCACCATCGTTTTCGACGTCTAGCGGGAGTGACGATATGATCCGCAAACAAGATTTTAAGCGCATCAATCCCGTCACCTGGGAAATTCCACGGTCGTTCCGTGAGGACATGCGCGTGCCTGTACGTATCTTCGCCAGCGACAAGATCCTGGAAGCGACCCTCGGGGATCGTTCGATCGAACAAGCCGTCAATGCGGCGACCCTCCCCGGCCTTGTGAGTCACGTAGTGGTCATGCCGGACGTTCACCAGGGGTACGGCTTTCCCATCGGCGGCGTTGCGGCGACGAGGTTGCCCGACGGCGTCATTTCCCCCGGCGGAATCGGCTATGATATCAACTGCGGTGTTCGAGTGCTGGCAAGTGGAATTTCCGCAGACGAAGCGGAGCCATGGTTGGACGACCTGGCCGACGCTCTATATGCGCACTGCCCCAGCGGCGTAGGCGTCAAGGGCAGCGTCCGGCTGACGGCGAAGGCCCTCGACAACGTGCTCCGCCAGGGTTCGGAATGGACTGAACGAAACGGATTCGCCACGTCCGAGGACGTGATGCGAACGGAAGAACAAGGTCGCTTGGCGGATGCCGACCCTGGCTGTGTGAGCGATCGCGCCAAACAGCGCGGCCGTCCGCAGTTGGGCACGTTGGGCGCCGGAAACCACTTCATCGAAGTCGACATCGTCGAAGAGATCTTCCATGCGGAAGCCGCGCAGGCGATGGGCTTGCACGTCGGCAACCTGGCCGTGCAAATTCACTGCGGCTCGCGCGGATTTGGCCATCAAATATGTTCGGACTACGTGCGTGAGCTTCAGAAAGCCGTCCAGCGCTACAACATCCAACTGCCGGACCGGGAACTCGTCTGCGCGCCGTTGGACTCTCCGGAAGGGAAGCGTTATTTCGCCGCCATGGCCTGTGCCGCCAATTACGCTTTTGCCAACCGTCAGGTTCTGACCCATCACGCTCGCAGGGCTTTCGAGGAAACCCTGGCCGGCAAGGTGGGCAATTGGGATCTTTCTTTGGTCTACGATATCGCCCACAACATGGGAAAAATCGAGACACACCACATCGAAGGGGAGGAAGTGACCGTCTGCGTGCACCGCAAGGGAGCCACACGCGCCTTCGGGCCCGGATTTGAAGGACTGCCCGAGGAGTATCGAGAATTGGGCCAGCCGGTGATGGTTCCCGGCAGCATGGGGACGGGATCGTGGGTATTGTTGGGCACGGAGGCGAGCATGGAATTGGCGTTCGGTTCCTCGTGCCACGGCGCAGGACGAACGATGAGCCGCAGGCAGGCGAAACACACCGTGCGAGGCGACCAGCTCCTGGCCGAGCTCGAAAATCAAGGGATTCACATCCGCGCCGGATCGATGCCGGGACTGGCGGAAGAAGCACCGCAAGCCTACAAAGACGTGGATAGCGTCGTCGACGTCGTATCCGAGGCAGGAATCGCTAAAAAGGTCGCCCGTCTCAAGCCGCTCATCGTGATTAAAGGCTGACCTGAATCAAATTCCAATTGACGAATAAAAAAGGGCTCTGGTTCAGAGCCCTTACCGATTCCGATAATCCTAAAGACGGATGCCGATCCATCATTCTCCAGGCACCAGCCTCACGAAGCGGCGTTTCCCCACCCGCAGCACGATCGGTGACTTGATTTCCATGGCCTGATCGGCATCCTCGACGACGACATCGTCCAAGCGTACGCCTTTTTGTTTGACCAGTCGACGAGCTTCGCTGTTGCTCTTCACCAGACCCGCGTCCCGCATGATGGCCACCAGCGACGATCCCGGTTGGACGGCGAAATCCGGCATGTCGGAAGGCGTTTCTTGCTCCTGAAATACTTTTATGAACGTCTCCTCTGCCTGCTGGACCGCATCTTCGCCGTAATAAATCTCGACGATCTCCCGCGCCAGTTTCATCTTCACGTCTCGCGGGTGGGAGTTTCCGGAATTCAGGCCCGCTTCGATGGCTTCGATCTCCGGCGGCGTCCAGCGAGTCACCAGCCGGAAGTAATCTCCCATCGCAGCATCGGGCACACTCATCACTTTGCCATACATGTCTTCCGGCGTGGTGTTGAGCGGGATGTGATTTCCGAGCGATTTGCTCATCTTAACCACACCGTCCGTCCCGGGAAGGATGCCGAGAATGATGGCGATGTTCGGTTTCTCCCCCTTGGCTTCCATCAACTTCCGGGCTGCGGTGACGATGTTGAAAAGTTGATCAGTCCCACCGACCTGTACGTCGGTCTTCAGGTGGTAGGCGTCGTATCCCTGCATCAAGGCGTAGAAGAACTCGTGAAGATAAATCGGATCTTCCTGATCCCAGCGTTTGCGAAAAGCTTCTCGCGAAAGGAACTGCTGGATAGTGAAATTCGAGGCCAGATGAATTAAATCCTCGAACGTCAGCTTCGACAACCAGGTATCGTTGTATTCGACCTTGGTCCGCTGCGGATCGAGGATGCGAAACGCTTGATTGGCATACGTCTCAGCGTTTTTCTGTGCTTGCTCCGGGGATAACTGTGCGCGCACCTTGTCCTTGTCGGATGGATCGCCAACCAGCGACGTGAATCGGCCGACCAAAAAGATGACTTCGTGTCCCAGGTCCTGGAATTGGCGCAGTTTACGCATCGGGACCGTATGTCCGAGGTGCAGATCGGTCGTGCGCGGATCGAAGCCACAATATACGCGCAGCGTTCGCCCTTCCTTCTTCGCCTGTTTCAGGCGATCCAATAATTCCTCTCGCATCGATTGTTTGAGATGCTCATCTCCATATTCGGTTCCTTGCATCAGCAGATCGGCTTGTTGTTCGAATGTCATTTCATCCATCACGATGGCTCCGTCGTCGTTAAAAAATCAGGCGTGGGCTGACACTGCCCACGCATTGGTTCCTTCTCATTAAGGAATCTACCCAATAGATCTCTTAAAATTCGCTGGGCGTGTTCATATGAGTTCGCTGGGGCGCTGATCGCCCTCAGGATAGATATATGCAAGTACAAAAGCGTGCATGCGATCTTTCATCCCGCCGCTATGATACCACAAGACCTGAACTCAACTACCCAACAACCGCTCGAAATTGGTTATCAAACGTGCGACCGCTTCGTCATCGATCCAATAATGGACGACCAGCCGGATCGACCCGTCTCCGGAGGCGCGCAGGATGATGCCTTGCTCCCGCATTCCTTCCACAATGTTATATGCACCCATTTTGGCTTGCGGAGCGAAATCAATATAGACCATGTTCGTCGCGGGGCGTTCATAGCGCAGCGAGATTCCTGGGATATTCCGCAGGCCGTCGGCGATCGCACGCGCCCGGCGGTGATCGTCAGACAGGCGTTCGATCATCGAATTCAAGGCCACGATGCCAGCCGCAGCAAGAACACCCGCCTGGCGCATCCCGCCGCCCAGCGCCTTGCGCATGCGGCGTGCGTGGGTGATAAACGCCTCGTCGCCGCAGATCACGCTTCCGACGGGCGCGCAGAGTCCTTTGGAAAGGCAGAAGGTTACGGAATCCGCCGGTGCGGCTAGATCGGCTGCGGAAACGCCAAGTTCCACAGCCGCATTGAAGATCCGCGCGCCATCGATATGCAATTTCAATCCATGCTTCCTGGCCAGTCCACCGACTGCACGGCTGTATTCGAGCGTCAATGGAATGCCGCCACAACGATTATGGGTGTTCTCGAGGACGATCAGGCGGGTGATGGGATAGTGCACGTCATCCTGGCGGATGGCGTCTTCGACCGCATCCAGATCCAGCGTCCCATCTTTTTCGTTGGGGAGCGTATGCGGCTGGACTCCGCCGAATGCGGCTATACCCCCGGCCTCGTTGATGAAGACGTGGGATTGATCCCCGAGGATCACTTCATCGCCGCGTCGGCAGTGGGCAAGGACTGAAGCCAGATTCCCCATCGTTCCGGAGGGTACGAACAACGCAGCCTGCTTGCCGAGAAGTCCGGCAGCCATGTCTTGCAGCCGGTTTACGCTGGGATCCTCACCATATACGTCGTCCCCCACCTCGGCCGCAGCCATCGCCGCGCGCATTTCCGGCGTGGGATGCGTCACGGTGTCCGATCGGAAATCAACTCGTTCCATTGAAGATTTTCCCTCCGCAGATTACTTGAGCTGCTCTAAAAAACGCTGCAGGTCTTCCGGTAAAGGCGCCGTGAATTCCGTGGGCTGGTCGTCGCCCGGGAGAATAAAACGCAGCTTGTAGGCATGCAGGAATTGACGTGGAAGTAAGCGGCGCGAACTGCGCTTTCCATACTGCTTATCGCCCACCACTGGACAACCGATGAAATCGAGATGGAGCCGGATTTGATGCGTCCTTCCAGTGAGGGGCCGAACTTCGAGCAAAGTATACTCCTGATACGTTTCGACGGTATGGTATATCGAAATCGCGGGCCGGCCTCGTCCTGGAGTAAGAACGGCCATGCGCTTGCGGTTGCGCGGATCGCGTCCGATCGGTGCTTCGATTCTTCCTTCGAGTGTTGGGGGTCTGTCGTTCACCAGCGCGAGATAGGTTTTTTCAACCTTACGGTCCTTGAATTGACGTTGGATGAAAAGATGCGCCGAGTCGCTCTTCGCCAGGATAATTAAGCCCGAAGTATCCTTGTCCAGGCGATGTACGACGCCGGGCCGGATCTCTCCACCTATGCCTTCGATGTCCGGTGCATGTGCCAACACTGCGTGCACCAGAGTGCCGCCTGTATGGCCGGCCGAGGGATGCACGACCATGCCCGCCGGCTTGTTGACGATCAGGACCTGCTCGTTTTCAAAAACGACATCGAGGGGAATGACTTCTGGAACGAGATCGGATGGCGCAGGTTCAGGAACGCGCACCTCGATCCACTCACCACCTTCAAGCTGATGACCCGGCTTGCGGACAACGCTGCCATCGATCGTAACCAGGCCTTTGCGTATCAAGCGTTGGATGAGCGTACGGGATAAGTCGCTCGTGTTGTCCACCAAACACAAGTCTAATCTTCCCCCGGAGGCTGGAGCCTGACAGCGGATGCGTCGCTCACTCACTCAACGGGTTGCTCCAGGTTGGTAACTGATTCCTCGCTCGAATTCTCCGTAGATGCAGGATCGGCCGACTTTCTGGCTCGCTCTTTGCGTTCCTCGATCCACATCGCAGCGATGAGAATCGCGCATCCAATCGACACGCTCGAATCGGCGACGTTGAACACCGGAAAGGTGCCGACGGAGATGAAATCTGTGACCGTAAAATTTGAGATGAGGCGGTCGGTGAGATTTCCCAACGCACCGCCCAGCTGCAGCGCTAAGGCAAATCGCACTGCGACCTGCCCCGCTGGAATCCTTGGATAGTAAATGATGATGGCGATCGAAACCAGAATGGCGACGATGGTAAAAAATATACTTCCGCTGGGAATCATCCCAAATGCTGCTCCCGTGTTGTTCCAATGCACGACACGCACGTACGGTGCCAGCCATTGTATGGGCATCCAGGTCTCTCCAACCTGAAGCTGTGTGCGTACCAGGTACTTCGTCCACTGATCGAGTGCGACGACGAGACCTGCAATGCCGATCAGGGTCAAGTATTTTCGTGCTTTCGTCAAATCTACCTCCATACGGGGAATTGCTCCCTAGGCAATTGTACCGAATCGTCAGCGCCTTGCGTAGTGCGCTTCTACAGTGGACATAAACTCTCCAAGGGCAAGAATCCCTTGGAGATTAAGGAAAATCACGCTCGTTAATCCCCGATCCAGGATCGTCTTCTTGCTGCAAGGAGCCTACGCTTTCTGCAGCGCCACGATGAGAGTCTCTCCATCGAAATCGTGCGAAGCGGTAGCGAGACCCGACGGCGCTCCGACGGCTTCCAGGGAGACAGCAAGAGTCTCACCCAGGATGTAATCGCGGTGATGTTCGACGGCTTCGCCGAGCCGGTCGCTGGCTTTGTATTCTATGCGAATGCGTTCGTCCACCTGTAAATCAGCCTGTTTGCGCAGGTCCTGTATGCGCCGCACGAATTCCCGCGCCAGGCCTTCGAGGATCAAATCCGGCGTCAATTCCGTGTTGAGTGCAACAACTTTCGCACCTTCGGCAACGGCGACAAAACCCTCGTGGGCGTCGATCTGCACCTCGACTTCTTCCGGCAGGATTTCGATCTTCTCCCCTTCGACGTCGATCGTGAAAGCCGCGCCTTCCTTCAAAAGCTTTACGGCGAAGTCCTCCGAATCCTCCGGCCGCAAGGATTGAATCGCCTTTCGGATGGCCGGAAAACGCGAGCCGAATTTCTGCCCCAGCTGCTTCGGAAGTGGTTTGATTCGCAAGGCAGCGGCTTCGGAAACGGCATCCAGGAGACGGATTTCCTTCACGTTCAATTCCTCGAGGATCAAATCCGCATACCGGCGCACCGTCTCCGCTTCGTCCTTCGTTCCGACGAAGAACGCAGCCAGACCAAGCGGCTGCCGTAGTTTGCGGTTGGCCTTGTTGCGTGCAGCGTGGCCCAAAGAGACCAGCGTCGTTACCAGCGCCATGTCCGCCATCAATTGTTGATCGATGATTTCCGGATTTGCCAGCGGCCAATCGCAGTGATGCACACTTTCCGGAGCTTCCAGGTCGATCGTGCGGACGAGATTCTGGTACATCGCCTCCGTTACGAACGGCACGAACGGGGCCAGGGCCTTGGCCAGTGTTGTCAGCACCTCGTACAGCGTGGAATAAGCGGCATGTTTGTCTTCGTCAGAATCTTCACTCGCGCCGGCCTTCGCCCAGAATCGCCTGCGGCTCCGGCGTAAATACCAGTTGCTGAGATCGTCGAGGAAAAGGTTGACCGCATCGGTTGCAGCGTCCGGCTCGTAGGTATCCAGGCCGACCTTGATCTGATCCATCAGCTCGTTGAGTCGGGAGAGTATCCAGCGATCGATCTGGCTGTAGGAGACCTTTCGACTCCATCAGGTATCCATTCGTCGATGTTGGCGTAGGTGACGAAGAAAGAATACACGTTCCACAGGGGGATCAAGAACTGCCGCCGGACCTCGTCCGCGCGATGGTAACCGAAAATGAGATCGCGCTCGGGCTTGTGATTGCAGTAGAGCCAGCGCATCACGTCGACGCCCATTTTGTCCGCGGCTTCGTTGAATTCGATTGCATTGCCCCAGGATTTATGCATGGCGCGGCCGTCTTCTGCGAGCAGCGTGGCATAGGTAAAGACATCGCGAAACGGAGCTTCGCGTTCCAGGATCGTACTCATCGCCAGGAGACTGTAGAACCAGTTGCGGAACTGCCCGGGAAAACTCTCGCTGATCAAGTCGGCAGGGAACCACTTGCGCCAGTACGCCGGGTTCGAATGGTACGAAAGCGTGCTCATACCGACGATTCCCGCATCCAGCCACGGATTGCCCACATCCGGGATGCGTTCGATCTGGGCGCCGCAATGGCTGCATTCGATTTTCACGGCGTCGATGAACGGTCGATGTGGCGAATGGCCTTCGAATTCTTTCCAGCCGGCGACGGCACGCTCTTTCAATTCTTCCTTGCTGCCGATGATGTCGTAATTACCGCATTTGCTGCACTCCCAAATCGGAAGGGCAAGTCCCCAGTAGCGTTTTTTCGAGATCATCCAATCGTGCATGTTGCGCAGCCAATCCAGTTCGCGCTCATATCCGAAGGACGGATACCAACTGGTCTCGTTTATTACCACTTCCATCATCTGGTAGCGCAGATTATCATCCTTCTCCGCCTGGGTCACCTCTTCGTACGGCTTATCCAATTGATCGCCCATCGAGATGAACCATTCATCCACCAGACGAAAGACCAGGTCTTCACCACAGCGCCAGCAAACCGGATAGCGGTGGGTATAGTCGTCGACACGGTAAGACAGTCTTTTCTCAGCAAGATTCTCGAAAATCGGCTGCGATATCCCGTTGACGTGCATCCCGCTGAGCCAATCGAATCCTTCAACAAAGTGCCCGGATTCATTCAGCGGCGCAATGACCGGTAAATCGTATTCCTTACCCAGTGCAAAGTCTTCAGCGCCACAGCCAGGAGCGATGTGGACGATACCGGTACCCTCTTCCTCGCCGACCTCGTCCCAAAGGATCACCCGGTGTGCATCCGGAGATTTTTTCTCGATTTGCGCCGGCAGCTCGTCGAAGGGACCTTCATACCGCCAGCCTTCTAGTTCCGAACCAGGAAGTTCCTCAACGACCTCGTATTCACCTTTGAGCATGTGCAGCGTACCACGGCTGAGATAAAAGTACTCGTCGCCTTGCTTTACGCGCACGTACGTCAAATCCGGGCCGACGGCCGCCGCCACGTTGCTCGTCAGTGTCCAGGGCGTGGTCGTCCAGACCAGGAGGCTCTCACCCGGTCGATCCTTGAGCGGGAAGCGCAGCGTAATGCTGGGATGGGTCTTCTCCTGGTACCCCTCTGTCACGATCTCGTGCTGACTCAGCCCAGTACCGCAGCGCCAGCACCAGGGCATCACGTCCGTTCCTTTATAAATCCAGCCCCGTTCGTCGCAAGATTTGAGCACCGACCAGATTGTGTAATTGTTCTCGTCGGAAAAGGTGAAGTAGGATCCGCCCAATTCCGGCATACCCAGATGGCCGACGATGTATTCCACGCTGTTCTTCACTGGCCCGCCGGGACCCTGGAATTCAATCCGTTGAGCCGGATCTTCACCCAGTTTTTCACTCAGCCAGCGCAGCCGCTGCGGATCATTCCAATCCATCCAGTATCCCAGCCGGATGCTTTGCTCGGTTTGCACTGCGGCATAGTTGAGGACTCGCTGCTTGCACAGTACGACGAATTTCGCCAGGCCGAATTTTTCGATATCGTGCTTGGTTTTGAACCCCTTGTCCCGCTCGACGTTAACCTCGACCCACAATCCCTGACAGTCAAAGCCGTTCTGGTAGCGTGTATGGTGCCCTTGCATGCCTTTATAGCGGTGGAATAGATCCTTGTACGTCCGGCCCCATCCATGATGGACACCCATCGGATTGTTGGCCGTGATCGGTCCATCGATGAATGACCATATCGGTCCACCCTGGCGCAAGGTAACCAGTTTCTCAAAGGCGTTTGTCTGCTCCCAGAACTTGAGGATTTCATGTTCCTGCGCGACGAAATCGATTTGACTAGGTACTGCTTTGAACATATTTCACCTCAAGCCTCCAATTCAACCACCAAACGCTTGTTGATCGCACCTTTACTCTTGTAGTCCACGATGTGAATTTCCCCGACTTCCTTTGTGTTGGCAACGTGTGTGCCGCCATCCGCCTGTAAATCCAACCCCTCGATCTCCACGATGCGAACCACCTGGATCGCCGGAGGCAGCAGGTTGATCTTGGTCCGGATGAGATCCGGAATTTGAAACGCCTCCTCACGGGGCAGGACGTCTGTCTTCACGGGCCGCGCGGCAGCGACTTCCTGGTTGATCTTCTCTTCGATTTCTTCGACGAGTTCCTTGTGCATCGATTCAAATTCGAAGTCCATCCTGCCCCGCAGCGGCTCCATGTTCCCGCCCGTCACCGCCGCCCCGTAGTCCCTCCAGATAACGCCGCAGAGGATGTGCATTGCGGTATGCACGCGCATCAGTGCGTACCGCCGCTCCCAATCAAGTTCACCCGTAACAGCCGCGCCGGCTTGCAGTGGGCCACCGTCGATCTGATGCCAGATTTGGCCGTCCCTGCGCTTCACTTTACGGACAGGAAATACGGCCTCGCCGGCTCGAAGCAACCCATGGTCGCAAGGTTGACCACCTCCACCTGGATAAACAGTACGCATCTTGATGATATAGAGGTTCGGTCATTGAACGCTCCTCTCGGCGATTTGGTGAAGCATCTCCCAGCCGCCCATGTGATCGCAGTCCGGCAATACCAATGGGAGTCAGCGATGAAACGCACACTCCCCCCAAAAAAATACTCGTCCCGATAAAGGGACGAGAGGAAATGCGTCTCCCGCGGTACCACCCCGATTCCTGCAGCGATGCAGGCGCTCGATCGAACACGTCCTGAAACATCAGGATTATGTTCGCGCCGTGGATAACGGCTGGCGAAGCCGGTTTCCTTAATAGCGTGTCAACTGCATTCAGGTCACAGCTCTGGAGGGATTTTCCATCCACCGGGTAAATCCGGCTCACACCAACCCAGACTCGCTTGCTACCCTACAGGGATGTACTCGTCTCCGTCATCGCTTTTCTGATCTTTAAATGTCTCGAACGATTATGCCACAAGCAAGAAACACGGTCAATGGCCCAGGATTTCGACCGTACGATTGCGTGATTGATGGCGAAGGCGCTGTTCGTTGAAACGAGAAAGTAGTTCTTGCGCTTGATCCCACAACCTTCTCATGCGTAAATTCTTTACCTTCCAATCGCCACTCAGTTGATTAAGAACCAGCTGGCTGTCGCCTCGGACTTCTACGAGACACGCAGATGGGTCGATGTCTTCCGATTCTATCTTAGCGATCAACGCTTCTAAACCCGCGATCAAAGACTTGTATTCCGCTTCGTTGTTCGTTCCGCGGCCGAATTCTAACCGCACGGGTCGAAACGGTTTGCGCCCCTTTTCCTGGATCCGGAAGGACCCATAGCTCAAACCAGGATTTCCCTTGCTGCCGCCGTCGAAAACGAGAATGTATTCGTTCATAGTCAATGAATTGCCACCGTTGAGATGCGACGATCTGAGAACTGCAGCCGCCCTATCGATCTTCCCTGTACCATTTATGATACAAAGCGAGTAAATTTCTGGTATGCAGTTCTTCTGCCAAACCATTCAACAGGATACGGCTCTTGCCACAAGACTCGACGTCAATGGACCTGAGGTATTCTTCCGGTTCTCGCCGCCGGGATGCCTTCCGCACATGGCGTCGCAGTTGTTCGAGATAATCGATGTTATCGTCAATCTTCGAGCGTACCTCTCCACGTAAAACCACTTCGCCGTGTCCCTGGATTAAATTCTCGAGTTTCATGGCGGGGATCTTATTCAGGCTTTCGATCATCGTCTCGAAATCCCCATCGACGATGTAGGGAATGGGCATCATCACGTCGCCGGAAAATAGGACACGGTCTTCCTCAATCAAGACCCCGATCCCATCCGGACTGTGTCCCGGTAAGAAGACCAGCCGCAGCGTGCGTTTCCCGACGCGAATGCTGATTCCACCTCGATCGAACACGGCGTCCGGAAGGACGATACGGACATCCTCCAATTCCTTACTCTGCTGTTGTGCATTTTCTAACGCCGTCCTGCCCAACGTATCCAGCAGTTCCCGGCAGCGTTGGTGTCCGACGATGACGGCATCCGGGAACCAGGAATTACCCAGACTGTGGTCTGCATGATAATGCGTGTTGACCAGATAGCGTACCGGTTTGTGGATGCGTTTTTCGAGGAAGTCGCGAATCTCCAGGGTTTCATCGGGGTAAGCGAGGGTATCGATCATGACCGACCAATCCGAACCCACGATTGCCCCGGCGTTGACTTTGGCATAAACTTCACTCGTGAAGAGGTATACGTCCTCAGCGACTCGCTCGCGGATCATTCATCCTCCGAACTGGAAAATACAGCGCTCGGAAGCATAGCATAAGCGAACATAAGATGTCAAGAATACTTTACATAAATTGGTTTTTCAGCGCCGCAGCCTCCGCTGCTACCGCCGCAATGGGGTAAATCGCCTCTGTTTGGCCTGCGCGGCATACGAGTTCGACACCCCCTCCTTCCAGGCTCCGTTTGCTGACCGTGATCCGTAAAAGACAACCGATGAGATCGGCATCCGTGAACTTCACGCCGGGTGATACGTCGCGATCATCGAGCAGCACGCTCAACCCCGCTGCTTGGAGCCCATCGAGGACTTCGTGGGTCTCTCGCGGGGAGCGGAGATCCACGAGGTAAACGTCGTAGGGCGCCAATCGCCCCGGCCAACCGGTTACTCCGTCATGATGATAAACGTCGACCAAAGCCGCGAGAATGGGTTCGAGGTATAGAGTCCCTGCTCCCAGCCAACCCTGATTCAGGTTTCCTCCCTCATCCGAAAAATGAAATGCGTCTCCAAACGCTTCCCAACCGCCGATGCGAATCCCCACACGCGATTCGAGTGGCGCCGCGCATTTCGGGCAGGGATCTCCCGCTTTGGGCATGGCAATGTCCGCAATCGTCGTCACCTCGAAATCGCGAGGATAGTTCACGCCGCTGAAGTGAAACCCCGGCTTGTTGGCGCCGCTGGCGAAATTACAACCGTGCTCGATCGAAAAATCCGCCACTACCAGGGCTCCTTCGGTATCCTGTCGTTCTCGTACCTTTAAACCGATCGGACTTGCATAACCCGGCGCGGCGCCGATTCCCTCGATCTCCGCACGGGAAGCGGGAACCAATCCTCTTCGGCCAATCACGTCCTCGAGTTTCTTGATGCTAATTTCCAGATCTCCGCGGATGAGCGCCAGGACGACCGTTCCATCGTCGCTGCGCAGAAACACGGCCTTCAACGTCCTGGTTGTCGGTATACCGAGGAACGCCGCCAGACTCTCGATTGTGTCCGCATTCGGGGTCGAAATCATGTCCAGGGTCTGCATATCTTCCCGGACGAACTCGCTGCGTTTGAAGTGTGCGGTCGCGTGAGAGGCCATGTAGGAGCACGAGGAACAAGCCAGCAGAGTATCCGGGCCGAAATCACACAGGTATGCCCAACCGCAGCTGCGTTCACCCCACTCCAGCCGTTGGAGAGGAAGGCCAAGAGAGTCCAGTCGTTTTTCGTTCTGCTGCAGCCAGCGTTCACACAATTCGGATAACGAAGCTTCCGTAGACGCAGCATAATGCCACTTCAATCCACTTACCCACTCCGGGCTGGCAAGTCCTCTAGGATGATCGGAAAAACGTTCCAATCGGCGAGAGAACAGACACAGCGGCAATTGGCGATAGGATTGGATTTCGTCATCGAGTAAGCGCCTCCATGCTTCGATAGGAAAGTCACCAGGCCCGTCTACATGATTGACCGTCTCGTTGCCCTGAAGCAGCGCCTCGGCAAGATTATTGGCTACACGCAACCCAAGGGGGAGAAATACAAATCGCTCGTCGATGAAACGAACGAGCGCGGCGCGTAAAGCGTACGCCGTCGACGGATCGTGTCCCGCAGGCGCTTGACGCAGCGTACGCCCAAAGACATCCGTCATGCGCATCATCCGCTCCTCGCTTCAGTGCCTCTCATAAATCGGGAGGACTGGAAAGATCGACGGGCGTCGGAGTAGGATGAACGACAAAACCATTGCGGCCGCGAAAGATGATGAAATTGGTCTCTCCTGCGTAGAGGGTCAAATATGCGACGTATTGAAAGCCCGCGAAATCGATCGTGATCTCGTATGGCCCTGCCGGAAAATCGCTGATCACGAAGTTCTCGTCGTAATAATCATCGGGATGGATCGTCGTGAGAACGTAAGTCCAGACTTCCCATTTCTTCCCGGTCTCCAGTGATCGGATTTTCAACGGAAATTCGGGCAGAAGATTGCCGTACGTATCCGTAATCCGCCCAGCCAACACGGCCCACCCCTCCGGCGGCACCATCCACAATTCTGGATTCCTCGTACTGAAGAAGCGATTTTCCCCCAACCGCACTTCAAAGTGCAGGTGAGGGCCATCGGAATGGCCCGTCGATCCCACCGTCCCAATCTGCTCGCCGGCCTCCACGTGCTGCCCGTCCCAAACGAAAACCTTTTGCATATGCGCATAGACCGTGTAGAGTTCCTGTCCCTGATAGCCAAAATCGTGTCGGATGGCCACTGCAAGACCATACGGATCGGTGAGATCCTCGATGCCCCGATACAATCCGTAGCCAGCCCACACGACCTCACCCGGACCTGCGGCCAGCACGGGCGCCCCGCGGTCGGCACCCAAATCCACACCGGTATGGATGTCCGATTCACCGAAATACGAGCTTCCATAACGATAGAAGGGATGGGGCCAATTTACCTGTCCAGAAGGAATGGGCCGCCAGAAGAAATAATGATCTTCCGGACGCAGAGCCCAGGGCGCGGGATACGGCGGGGGTCTCCAGTCCAGTTCTTCACTCGGCTCGATGGTAGGGAATGCGACAGGCAGCGGAGTCTTGGCCGGATCTCCAAGCATTGGATTCGATACATCATTCCCGGTCAAGGGAGTCGTCGTTGCAGACGGTGATGGTTGAACATCGGTTGGCTGGGCGATACGAATGCTTTCCCCCTCTTCACAGGCAGAGAGCATGAATGCCATCAGTGCGATCGCGAGCAGGAGGAGACCGTGGTGCTTCATGGTGTCACAGTTGGGGTGGAGACCGGCTGCTCCGTTGGCGTCGCTGACGGGGTCCGCCATTTCCACCACCAGGAAGTCGCCGTCGGTCTCGGCGTTCGTGTGGGTGTATTCGTGGGAGTTTGGAACGGCGTGGGAGTTACCAAGGCCGAGACGGGATACAATTCCAGCATCGCTCCCGTCCAACTCAGACCTTCTCGTTTTACGAATTCGTTGAGACGCGTTCCGATGTAAAAAGTACGCCAGTTGGACAGCGCCGGGAGTCGTTCAAAACCGTAATCGGAGGCCAGCTGCGTGAAATCGACGTAGTAGCCGGAGGGAATGGACTCTCGCAGCGATCCGCCTTGATCGTACGTCCTTGGATCGCCGTTAATCCGGGTATTGAAATCCCACGGCGGTTCACGAAGCGGTTCGCCCAAAGTGCCGTCTTGGAGCGCTGCGAGCACGTAGACCCGCCAGTAAGTCTGTCCGCCAAAATCCTCACGTATGAATTCCACCCAGCCGGCCTGTATCGCCGCGCTGTTGAAAGTAAACGCACGGCCGGTGTAGAGCCAATCATTGTAAGCAAATCCGGGCGGCATCGGATCGTTCAAACCAACAAAAGCATTATCGAGACTTTCTAAAAAATCCCAACCCAGGACTGAAATGCTGTGTTCTTTGAGCGCAAGAAAATCCTGGCCGACGGCATCCGACAATGAAGGATGCGGGGCGCGAACCCCAGGCAAATCGACGAGATCCCTCAATTCATCCACATTGTGCGTTTCGTCGGCTGCGGTATCCAACAGCGGCGCGTCGGTGGGCGGCAAGCGGTCGACGGCGTAAATCTCTCCCGGCATACCGGCAGTCGTCCAGGTCACGTCGTCGACATCGATCCATGGTAAAACCGGCAACTCCGATGCTTCAACGTGGTCCAGGGCGAAAATCTGAAATCGACGGTACAGCGCGGTGCGCAATATGGTGACCATATAACGGCTATCGGGGGACCAGGCGGCGTGCTGACCCTGCCCTACTTCGTACGGCGGGCGGCTAATGTCATCCATATCGAACACCTTGACGACATCGATACCCGAGGAGGATTCGCTGTAGGCCAACGACGAGCCGTCGTCACTGAAAACCGGCATGCTCTCGACCGTCGACTTGGTGTTCGTGATGTTGTGGAAACGATCATCCGGCTCATCGAGGTTTGCCAGAAAGACGTCAGGAGAGTCATCTCGATCGGACACAAAAGCTATCCTGCGGCCTTGGGGATCCCAACTTGGACTAAGGTCCGCCCCCGGATGGATCGTGAGTTGGATTGGATCTTGCCCCAGATCGACAGGAACGATCCAGATGTCGAAATTGTCAGTGTAGTAGGCCTCGAACGCCAACCAATGTCCGTCCGGAGACCACGTCGGATTGCCTTCGTAGCCAGGTGTATCGGATAGCTGCCGGATTGCGCCTGATTGCAGGTCGAGGATATACAGATCCCAGTATCCGTTCCGACGCGAGGTGAAGGCGACGGAAAGCCCATCGGGGCTCACAGCAGGATCGCGATCGTCCCATGGACCTCCCGTCAGTTGGACCGAGTTCGAGTCCCCGGGCACATAAGCCCACAAATGTGTGTGTCCATTCTCTCTCGCTGAAAAAACAATCGTTCCCCAAGAGGTAGTCCTTGTGGGTGCTGGAGTGTTTGTCGGCAAGGCAGGAGAAACCGTAAGCGAGGGACTGGGTGTTGCGGTATACGCCAACGAAGTGGCCAACGAAATCAATGTCGGATCCAGATCCGAGTCGCGCAATCGATTCTGAACCCCAATACTTATCCATCCGATCCCAACAACTGCGAGAAGCGAGACGAAGAGAAAGGATCGAAAAATCCAGGGCTTCCTAGATGTCCTTCGTGCCCCGGGTGATGTGTCTGTCAGAGGTGCCTGCTTTTCCGTCAAGGGTCCTCATCCTCAAGCATGCGATTATACCTGCCTTCTGCAATCACGCCATTTCGTGCAAGGTGGGTGCCAAACGGAAGTGGAAAAATGGATTGGGAGATGCAGTCGTAAATCCTCTGAAAATAAAAAGAGCCGACCTCGAGGCCGGCTCCTCCGATACACAAGTTACCCCTTCGTATTACGCAGTGCTCATATCTTCACAAAGTTTTGAAGCGGCGTGCATCGGCAGCCTGAATTCCTTCACGATCCTCGTTGCCGCTCCATCCCCTGAACAAAAGCTGCGCAGCAAGCGCGGAGGGGCAAGAAGGATTCGGGCAAAGAATTCCGCAGATTCTCTCAAGTGCGATTCGACCAATTCGAATAAACCCAAATTCTGACCGTGCTTGCTTGTGATCAATGCACTTAGAGTCTCTCGCGCCAAGGCATATCGACGCGCTTCCGGCCCGAGATCCGAATGGACGAAAACCTTACCGCTCTGATCGGGCAGCCGCGCGAAAGTTGCATCCCACAACTCTGAATTCATTTCTACGACGCCGAAGTCCGCATCGTACAATGCCGGGGGATTTTTAAGCAGTTTTTCGATCGGCACAGGAGGTTCCATCACACCGAGATAATCCACGAGTCCCTGTGCGATGTTCTGCAAGAACCACTCCCGCTCAGTCTTCGTGCATGTAATCATGCAGCCTGTTCACCTTCGGTACAATCTTGATCCGGCACCAATCCCGCAATTGGCGAAGGCAGTTCGATTTGCAGCGGCTTTACTTCCGAAGCTTTGACCACACGGTATGCTTTGATCGCGAATTCCACAAACGAACCCGCTTCGATGCAGTCGAGATCCGACCGAAGCTCGGGTGTCAACTCCATTTCGCTGAGGATTTCAGACCTGTTGCCGGAACTGAAAGCCTGCACGATCCCGGGATCGATAATCGAACGTGCCACAAGTTGGTTCAGACTCTGCATACTCATTGTAAAACCTCCTGAGGTTCGGAATGTTGTGAATGCCTAGAAATAAAAAGGCAGCAAGTCAAGGCGCCTCGCTGCCAGGCGATTTATTGGTGATAATTTATCTATTAACGGCTAAAGATCTAGCCCCCGCCAATAAGACCACCACCGCGAACGCAGCGCACATTCGACATGGCAACCTCCTTATTGAATGTGTTCTCTCTCTGTTATTTACTTTACATTAAAGGTCTCAACAGATTCTCAACGACAATCGACATACCTTTGATGGCTAATACTTACATGCCGTATCAGAATTCTATAAAAGCGGTTATGAACGGATGCGCTGAGTTGGTTTTAGGGTG